>NZ_JACFYV010000190.1:0-13060 GCF_016759955.1 Burkholderia sp. KCJ3K979 | reverse complement strand
CGACCGAACGTCGGCTTCAGCCCGGCCACGCCGCAGCAGGCGGCCGGCCCGCGAATCGAGCCGCCGGTATCGGTGCCGAGCGCCGCGTCGACGGCGCCGAGCCCGACGAGCGATGCGGAGCCGCTCGACGAGCCGCCGGGAATGCGCGTGGCATCCTGCGGATTGACGGGCGTGCCCGTGTAGTCGTTGATGCCGGTCATGCCGAACGCGAGTTCGTGCATGTTCGCCTTGCCGGCGATCTGCCAGCCGGCGTCGAGCAGCAGGCGGACCACGTCCGCGTGGTGTTCGGCGGGCGGCGCCTCGGCGAGCGCGCGGCTCGCCGCGCGGGTTGGATGGCCCGCGATGTCGATCGTGTCCTTGATCGCGATCGTCGGGCCGGGGCCGCCGAGCGTGAAGGTGCCGATGAAGCCTGTCATGGTCGGTATCGTGCGAAAGCAGCGGGAAACGTCAGGGCCGTGACGCGGCGGCGAGCGGCCACGGGCCGTCGAGCACGCGTTCGGTGCGGAAATGGCGGATCAGCCACGCGGCGCCGTCGGCGGCCGGCGCGAAATCGATCGTGAGCCGTGCGGCGATCAGTTCGGCCGCGCCGTCCGCGTAGCGCGACGCCTGCAGCATGATCCAGCGGCCGCGCGCACTTGCAAGATCGGAGGCGACCTCGATCGACTCCGACGTCAGGAAATGCAGGTTCGCCGAGAAATGCGGATCGGGCGGCAGATAGCGGCCGAGCATCGCGACGATCGCGGCGGTGCCTTCGAGGCGGCCGAACTTCTTCGTGTACTGCGGGCCGATGCCTTCCCATACGGCGTCGGGCGTGAACAGTGCGGCGAGCGACGGGCCGTCGCCCGCATTTTCGGGTACGTCGCACAGCGCCATGTAGCGCGTGATCGTCGCGCGCACCGCGCGCTCGGCGTCGAGCGCCGCGACGCGCCGTGCGAGCGCGTCGATCGCGGCGGGTGACAGCTCGGTCATCGCGCGCCTCACGCCGCGGGCTTCGCGGCCGGCGGCACGGTCAGCGCGCGGCCCACGCGCGCCTCGATCTTGCCGTAGCGCCACAGGTTGTATTCGCCGACGGGCGTCGTGCGGTACAGGTTGCACACGGCGACCGTCGTGTCGAAGTCGGCGACGTCGGCCATGATGTAGAAGGTCCACGGCGCGCCGTCGGCCTGGCCGACCACGAGGCGGTCGTCGTCCATCACGCCGAGTACGCGCACGCCGGGCATCGCCTCGACGGCCGCGAGCATCGCGCCGTACGCCTGCCACACTTCGCCGATCTGCTCGCGCGGCAGGTCGAAGAAATTCTGCGACACGCCGCAGCAGAACAGGACGCGCAGCGGCAGCGGATTCGAATCGGACATATCGGGTTCTCCAGGGGAATCGGTCGGGCGCATGAACCGGCCGGCGACGGCGCGTCGGGTTCGGCTTCATGCGCGTTCGTCAAAAGCGTCGGTCGATGCAGGTTACAGATAACCGGGAAACGGCGTGACGCCGGTGAATACCGCGCCCGCGCCGTCGAAGTTGCCTTCGGCGAGGAACGCGTGCTGCGTGACGACCATCGCATCGCGCAGCAGCCGCTGTAGCGGATGCGACCGGTAGATCGCCGCCGTGCCGCCGAGGCGGTACGCGCGTTCGACGACGCTCGCGCCTTCGCGGGCGATTTGCGTGGCCGCGAGCCGCAGCAGGCTGACCTGCTCGGGCGTCACCGGATTGCCGGCGAGGATCGATTGCCAGACCGAGTCGGTCGCGTCGTAGAAGAACGCGCGCGCCGAACGCAGTTGCGCTTCGGCCTTCGCGAGCTCGATGCGGAAATACGCGCGATCGGCGAGGCGCGGCGCGCCGGTCGTCGTCTGGCGGCCGCCCGACATGCGGTTCACGACGTCGAGCGCCGCACGCGCGAGGCCGAGGTTGACGACGGCCAGCACCTGCGCCGCATACGCGACGGTCGGGTAGCGGTACAGCGGCTCGTCGACGGTCGGTTCGCCGCCGCGCACGAAGGTCCACGCCTCCGGCACGAAGCGGTCGTTCACGCGCAAATCGTGGCTGCCGGTGCCCTGCATGCCGACTACGCTCCAGTTCTCGACGATCTCGACGTCGGCGGCGCGGAACACGGCGGTGCGTGGCTTGTTCGGCGCGGCGTCCTGCGCGCCCGACACGGCGATGCCGACGCCGAGCCAGTCGGCACCCTTGCAGCCGCTCGCGAATTTCCACGTGCCGTTCACCCGCCAGCCGCCCGGCGCGTCCTGCGCGGGCTGCACTGGGAACAGGCCGCCCGCGAACACCTGGTCGGGGCCGCTCGCGTACAGCTCGGCCTGCGTGTCGAGCGGCAGCGCGGCGAGGTAGACGTTCGCGGAGCCGAAGCTCGCGACCCACGCGGCCGAGCCGTCGGCGGTCGCGATCCGTTCGATCATGTCGAGGAACGCGGTCGGCGCGAGCGCATCGCCGCCGAAGCGGCGCGGCGTGCCCGCGCGATAGATGCCGGCCTGCTTGAACAGCGCGATCACGTCGCGCGGCACGTGCGACAGCCGGTCGAATTCCTCGCGGCGCGCGGCGACGGTTTCGATCACCGCGTCGAGCGGCGACAACTGCCCGGCCGCGGGACGCGCCGCGGGCGGCGAGGTCGGCGCGGATTCGATGGCGAGAGCGGCTTGCGGCATGAAAGTCTCCTGGGGATGGGGGCGATTCCGGTGTCGGTTGCGGGGGGCAAGACGATGTAACCAGTCTAGAAACGCCGAAAACACGCAGCAATTGGTGCGTTGGGCCGCGCGACTGGTGACGCTCCGTGCCGGCCTAAAGAAATCTTCAGATGCGATCGGCGCGTGCCGGTGCTATGTTGGGTTTCCGGCCGCGCGATGCCGCGCGCCTTCCTCCGAATCCGATCATGAGTTTTCCCGACGAAGACGATTTCCACCGGCTGCTCGACGCGCTGACCACGTGCGTGCTGCTGCACGACGCGCACACCCGGGCGATCGTGTGGGCGAATCGCGCCGCGTGCATCGCGCTCGGCTTTTCCGTCGAGGAATTGCTGCCGCTGAAGGCGCCGGACATGACGCGTCCCGAGCCGAAGTACCAGCGCGAGATCGCGGTGAGTGCGTGGGATCGCGCGCTCGTCGATGGCCCGCAGGTGTACGAATGGTGCTATCGATCGCGCACGGGCGTCGACATGCTGTCCGAGGCCACCGCGACCTACGTGCCGCTGCGCGGGCGCGACGTCGTGATGGTGCAGTTCCGCGACATCAGCGCGGAAGAGGCGGTCCGCCAGCAGTTGCGCCGCTACGAGGCGCGGCTGCGCGAGTTCATGCAGGATCTCGACGAAGGCATCGCGGTCGTGACGCCGCACGGCGGCGTGCAGTTCATCAGCGAGTCGGGCCGCCGCGTGCTCGGGCTCGCGCCCGACGAGCCGCTCGGCGAGGTGCTCGACTACTGCTCCGCGGCCGATCGCGACCGGCTCATTGCGCAACTGCGCGACGCGCCGTCCGCGTGCCCGTCCGCGCCGCAGCGCTACCGGATCGTGCGGCGCGACGGCTCGGCATGCTGGCTGCGCATCCTGTGCCGGCAGGTCGAGATCGAAGGCGATCTCGACGGGCTGCTCGTGCAATTCCGCGACGTGAGCGACGAAGTCGCGATCGAGGAGGCCCGGCGCGCGGAGGCGCGGATGCTCGAATACGCGGGCCGCTACAACGCGATGGGCGAGATGGCGACCGTGATCGCGCACGAGCTGAGCCAGCCGCTCGCCGCGGTGCGCAATTTCATCGAAGGCGCGGTGCGGCGACTGAACGGCAACGGCGCCGTCGACGACGCGATCTGGGGGCTGCGCAGCGCGGACCGCCAGGCCGAGCATGCGGCGCTGATCATCAAGAGCGTGCGCGAATTCATCGTGAAGCGCGAGCCGGTCGTCGCGCGCGCCGACCTGCGCGACATCCTCGCGGACGTCGCGTACTTCATCGAGCTGCGCGCGAAGGAGGCCGGCGTGACGGTCGCGATCGAGCAGGCCGACGCGCCGCTGCCGATCCGCTGCGAACGCGTGCTGATCGGGCAGGTGATCCTGAATCTCGCGTTCAATGCGATCGAGGCATTCGCCGGCTGCGAGCGCGTGCCGCGCACGCTGACGCTCGGCACCGCGAACGTGGCCGGCCATGCGGAGTTGCGGGCGCTCGACAATGGCCCGGGGATCGAGGCGGGCGCGCACGACCGGCTGTTCGACGGCTTTTCGTCGTCGAAGGCCGGCGGCAACGGGATCGGGTTGTCGCTGTGCAAGAGCATCGTCACGCGCCACGGCGGGCGGATCGCCGCGACCCCGGCCGCGGGCGGCGGGCTCGACTGCCGCGTGACGCTGCCGCTCGCCGACGGTTGAGCGCAACCGCGTCGGCGCGTCATGGCGGGGCAGCGACGCGCGGCGCATGGTCAGCGCCCCAGCGCCCGCGCGGTCTGGCCGCCGATGCCGAAATCCGTGTTCGGAATGTCCTTGATGATTACGCGCGTGGCTTGCAGCGGCGCGTCGAGCACGTTCGCGCCCGCGTCGGACAGCGCGGCGATCAGCGCGCGCTTCTGTTCATCGGTGCGGCCGGCGATCAGGATCGCGACGATCACCGGCAGCGACGGCGGCGCGCCGTCCGCGGCGCTGCGGCCGCCGAGGCCGATATGCGTCGCGGGCAGTTCGGTGAGCAGCACGCGCACCGAATCGATCGGTGCGCCGATCGCGTCGACGGTCGCGTTGCTGAGCCGGGCGATCAGCTCGGCCTTGCGCGCGTCGTCGTGGCCGGCCGGCAGGAAAACTTCGAGTGTGGGCATGGTCGTCCGGAAAGGTGAAGGTGACGGGCTCACCGTTGCGCGAGTGACGGCGAAGCGGTCGCCGCCGAAAGGTGAAGGTGACCGGCTCACCTTTGCGCTGGCGATCGCGAACCGGCCGCCGCTCACAGGTGAAGGTGGCTGGCTCACCATTGCGTTGGCGACGGTGAACCGGCCACGGCTTACAGCAGGAAGCCGATCGCGCTGAGCGCTTCGGTCGAGTCGATCAGGCGCACGACTTTTTCGGCAATGCGTATCTCGCCGTCGGCATCGACGTGCAGCTTGTGCGTGACGTCGGCCGCGAACAGCGTCGCGACGCCGCGCTTGTACGCGACCACGACCTGCGCCGATTTCAGCTCGACGGTATCGGCGCCGCTGCTCTCCAGCGTGAAACGCGACACGGTGCGCACCGTGCGCGCCGCGTCGGTGGCCGACGCCGAATAGCCGGACACCATCCGCTGCACGCGCTTCTCGCGCATGTCCTGGTCGTCGAACACGTAGTTCAGCGTCGCCGCGAAATCGGTCGTGTCCGGATCGATCGGCACCACGTAGTGGCCGGCCGGGGCCCACAGGTCGAGCCACGCGCGATAGTCGCGGCGGTCGAGCATCTCGGCTTCGCGCCACACGAATTCGACCGCGCGGGCGAAGGTCTGCTCGGAAAAAAGAGCGTTGCGGTCGTCCATCACTGTTGCTCCATCATCTTGCGCCATTGTTGATAGGCCTCGCGCATGCCGGTTTCGTCGGTTGCATGTGCGGTCTTTTCGCCGTTCGCGGCGGTCGTCTCGCGGTTCAGCCCGCGATTCACGAGGATCGGCACGTCGGGGCCCGCGTGCGCGCCGCGCTGCACGCGCTCCCAGGCTTCCGCGTCGTCGGGGCTGCCGAAGCCGAACGGGCCCTGGAAGTGCTCGTGGATGCGCAGCCGCTCGCGGTTCGCTTCGTCGGGGCCGCCGTCCATCGCGAGCGCGACGTGGCGGATCTCGGTTTCGTTCGCGGAGATCGGCCGCAGCACGCGGAAGAACGCCATCGACAGCGCGAGGTTCGGGAACAGGTTCAGGTTGAAGCCGACACCCATCAGCGAGCGCACGATGCGGCGCACTTCGTCCGGCGTGTGGCGCTCGCCGAGCTTCGCCGCGAGCGGCGCGAAGCGTTCGGGCAACGGTGCGCCGTCGTCCTCGTCGAGATCGATCAGCTCGGGCATCAGCACCGCAAGGCTGTGGCCGTTGCCCAGCCCGCGGCAGAACGCATGCTCGCTCGTCATGAAGCTCGTGATCGCGGCGGCCGTCTCGTCGTCGATCGACTTCATCCACGACTTGTGCACGACCGGGAAGTGGTAGAGGTCGGTGGTGTTCTCGAGCTGGATCTTCCAGTTGCCCTTGAACTTGAACTTGTGTTCGCCGTTCGCCTTGATCGGGTAGCCGGCGCCCTGTTTCATGAACAGGTCGATCCACGGCTTCGCGCCGCCGAGGAAATCTTCCAGCGGCTCGATCGCGTCGTTGAAGCTCGCGAAGATCAGCCCCTGGTACACGCCGACACGCAGCTTCACGAGCGGCAGGTCGCCTTTGTCGCACACGCCTTCGTAGCCGTCGCCGTACGGCAGCGCGCGCAGCGTGCCGTCGAGCGCATACGACCAGCTGTGATACGGGCACGTGAAACCCTTCGCGTTGCCCTTGTGCGCTTCGCACACGGTCGCGCCGCGATGGCGGCAGCGGTTCTGCAGCACGTTGATTTCGCCGGTCTTGTCGCGCACGACGATCACCGGCTGGCGGCCGATCGTCGTCGTGATGAAGTCGCCCGGGTTCGGCAGTTCGCTGTCGTGCGCGACCCAGATCCAGGTGCGGTAGAAAATGCGGTCGAGCTCGGCTTCGAACAGCGCGGGGTCGTGATACATCGCGGGCGCGATGCGGTCGGGCTGCGCGAGGCCATGCAACGCGCGGGTGTCGATCGTCTGGTAGGCAATGTCGCTCATCGTCGTCGTGGGGAAAGAGTCGCGAAAATCGGGCCGCGCCGTGCGCAGCGTCCGGGGACCAGTCTCGTCTTCTGCTACATATCGGTCAAATTGATCTAAAATCGATGATCAAATAAATGCGGCAAATGATGGAGGTTACGATGACATCGGTCGATCATCTCGATCTGAACCTGTTGCGCGTATTCCAGGCGATCGTCGAGGAACGCAGCCTGACGAAGGCCGGCGAGCGGCTCGCGCTGTCGCAGCCGGCCGTGAGCTATTCGCTCGGCCGGCTGCGCACGCTGTTCGACGATCCGCTGTTCGTGCGGACGCGTTCGGGCATGCAGCCGACGCCGGTCGCGCTCGAACTCGCGAGCATCGTCGGCAAGGCGCTCGACATGGTGCGCGTGGCGCTGCGCTACGCGGAGCGCTTCGATCCGGCCACCAGCACGCGCACGTTCCGGCTGTCGCTGTCGGATGCGGGCGAGATGGCGTACCTGCCGGCGATCTGCCAGGCGCTGCGCGAGCGCGCGCCGCGCGTGACGTTGAGCGTGCAGCCGCTGCCGGTGGAGGAGATCGAGGAAGCGCTGCGCGCGAGCCGGCTCGATTTCGCGATCGGCAACCTGCCTGAGCTGATGCCGCGCACGCGCCACCAGGTGCTGTTCGAGGAAACCTACGTGTGCATGACGGGGCGCCGGCGCGGGCTGCCGACGGCCGCTGCGCTGAGCCTCGAGCAATTCGTGCGCGCCGCGCACGTCAACGTGAAATCGGTCGAGCACAGCCACCACGCGCTCGACGACGCGTTGCGCGCGCAGGGCGTGGGCCGCAACATCGCGCTCGAGGTGCCGCATTTCGTCGCGCTGCCGAGCGTGCTGTCGGTCACCGATCTGTATGCGACGCTGCCGCGGCGGCTCGCGCAGATCCTGAACCGCGACAATGCATTCCGCCTGTACGACCTGCCGGTCACGCTGCCGCCCGCGCCGGTGACGATGCACTGGCACGAGCACTTTCACGAGGACGAGGGCAACGCGTGGATGCGCGCGCTGCTCGCGGAGATCGTCGAGCGTTTCGACGAATGACGATCGGGCGGTGCGCGATGGCGCGCCGATGCGTGTCGCCAGCGGTGGTCGGCATAGGCTTTCCGTGCGCCGGTGCATCGGTGCCTCGATCAAGCGCTAGATCGGCGCCGCGGCATGTCGGCGCGCTCGGCGCATCAGAGATCGAGCACGAGCACCGCCGAGCGCGCACGCGACACGCAGCAGCAGATCACCGTGTTGCTCGCGCGCTCGGCCTTGCTCAGGCAGTGGTCGCGATGATCGGGCTCGCCGTCGAGCACCGGCACCATGCAGGTGCCGCACACGCCTTCGCCGCATGACGTATCGACCTCGATGCCGATATGCGCGAGCGCGTCGACGATCGACGTATCGGGGGCGACGCGCACCGACTGGCCGCTGCGTTGCAGGCGTACTTCGAAGCCGTCGGCCGGGCCGGAACCGGCTTCGGCATTGCCCGCATCCGCGGCGATAGGTTCCGCCGCGAAGCGTTCGAGATGAATCGCGTCTTCCGGGATTCGCCGGGCCGCGGCCGCAACGACGGCATCCATGAACGGCCCCGGCCCGCACGTATAGACATGCGCTGTCGGGTCGATCGACTCGACGCAGCGGCCCAGTTCGGCCGCGAGCGCATCGGGCTCGACGCCGTAATGGAACGTCACGTGCGATGCGAACGGTTCGGCCGACAATGCGTCGACGAACGCGGCATGCTCGCGGCTGCGTGCGAAGTAATGCAACCGATAGCGCGCGCCGCGCTTGTGCAGCGCATACGCCATCGACAGCAGCGGCGTGATGCCGATGCCGGCCGCGATCAGCACGTGCTCGCTCGCGTCATCGGTCAGACGAAACAGGTTGCGCGGTGTGCCGATCGACAACTCGGCGCCGACGCTCACGTCGTCGTGCAGCGAACGCGAGCCGCCGCGCGACTGCGCTTCCTTCTTCACCGCGAACAGATAGCTGCCGCGCTCGTCGGGGTTGCCGCACAGCGAGTACTGCCGCGTGACGCCGGACGGCGCGGTGACGTCGATATGGGCGCCCGGTTCGTACGCGTCGAACGGCTGGCCGTCGACGCGCGAGACCCGGAAACAGCGGATGTCCTGCGCCGCGTCGATCAGCGCGTCGATCCGGACCTGGTGGCGGTTCGCTTGCATGGGAAATTCCGTGGGGTAGAGAAAAGCGGCGCGGCAGAGCCCCGCGCCGTCATGCGATCGAGAATAGGGACGCGCATCGCATAAATCAAATCGATTAAAAAGCGATGATTAAATAAGCGGGATGGATGATGGTGGCGTGCCGATTGTCGCCGGTCAGCGTGCCGGCGATCGCGCGGCCGGTGCGCCGACCACGCGATCGGTGAACCGCGCGACTTCAGCGAGCGGCAATGGCGTTGCCGCCGTCGACGGCCGCGTCAGCCGAAGCCGATGCCGCCGCATGACCGCGTTCGCGCTCGAGGCTGCGGCGATAGTGGCGGCAGCCGGCGGCGAGCAGCAGCGCGGCGAGCGTGGCCGCCGCGACGTTCACGATCGACATCGAATGGCCGACCGCGGCCGGCGCGCCGAACACGCGATCGGTGAACAGCGCGACGACGGTCGTGCCGATCCCGAGCGCGATCAGGTTCGACACGAGCAGGAACAGCGCGGAGATCTGCGCGCGCATCTGGTTCGGCGCGAGCGTCTGCATCGCGGCGGTCGACGTCGGCATCGGGAACGACGCGAAGAACATCGCGACGACCAGCATCGCGAGCGACGCCGGCAGGCTGTCGAGCTGCGTGAACAGCGTCGCGGGGATCACCATGCACGCGGCGCCGATCGCGCCGGCACGCATCGGCGCATCACCGCGGCCGCGCCGCAGCAGCCAGTCGTTGAGCCAGCCGCCGCAGAACACGCCGGCCGTGTTCGCGACCAGCAGCACGATGCCGAGCGTGTAGCCGGCTTCGACGGCCGTCATCCCGAAGCGGCGGATATAGAACGCGGGCGTCCAGCTCAGCAGGCAGTACAGCGCCATCGCGTAGAACGAGAAACCGAGGTAATGGCACGCGAAGGTCGCGCGGTGCGTGCCGACGAAGCGCAGCGAATCGCGCATCGACACGCGCCTCACGGCGCCCGAGCGGTCCTGCGCGAGCCCCTTGCGCTGCGGGTCGCGCACGGTCGCGGCGAACAGCAGTGCGACGAGGATGCCCGGCAGCCCCACGATCAGGAACGTGACCTGCCACGCATGCACCTGTCCGACCACCGGCAGCGTGAATGCGCTCGCATGCTTGAGCAGCGCGATCACGTAGCCGCCGATCAGGAACGCGATGCCGCCGCCGATGAACGAGCCGAGCGAATACACGGCGACCGCGCGCCCGAGCTTCTCCTTCGGGAAGTAGTCGGCGAGCATCGAATACGCGCCGGGCGACAGCGCGGCCTCGCCGACGCCGACGCCCATCCGCGCGATGAACATGTGAACGAAGTGCTGGCTGAGCCCGCACGCGGCGGTCGCGACGCTCCACAGCGCGATGCCGAGCGAGATGATGCGCGGGCGCGCATAGCGGTCGGCGAGATACGCGACGGGCAGCCCCATCACCGCATAGAACAGCGAAAACGCGAAGCCGTTGAGCAGGCTGAACTGCGTGTCGGACAGGTGCAGGTCGCGCTTGATCGGTTCGATCATCAGCACGAGGACTTGCCGGTCGACGAACGAGAAGATGTACGCGAGCATGCAGATGACGACGACATACCATTCGTACGTATAGCGCTTGCCGTCGGCAGCGCGGGCCGTGGATGCGGACATGCGGGTTCTCCAGGAGCGGGCGGTGGAAAAGCGCGGCATCGGCCTGGCGGGCCGGGCGCCGTCGCGGCGCGAAAGCGTGCGGGTGACACGATCGGAAACGCAGCGTAGTCGGCCAAATTCGGCCGCCATAGCCGGAGTGACAGCCGCGCCACACGGACATTTACCGACCCGGATAAAGAAAACACCGAGACCGTGCGCGCGGGCCGCCGCGCAGCGCGCGTGCGGCGGGGCCCGTGCGCGTCATGCGGCACATCTATAAGCGTTATAGAGCGCATTGCGTCGACGTCCGAAATTGTCGTTCCTAGACTCGGCCCGGTTTTGATCGGCAGCGTTCGCCTCTGGAAGCGAACGCGCTTCACATCAAGCGGCGCGATGCCGACAGGCGCCGCAACTTCTACGGGACGACGCAGATGAACCATCCGAACGGGCGGGCCCTCCGGCTTGCCGTACCGCTTGCCGCGCTGCTCGCATGCATGGCGCAGCCTGCCGCCGCGCAATCGAGCGTGACGCTTTACGGCCGCATCGATACCGCGATCGAATACGCGAACGCTGGACCGAACCACGTGACGCGCATGGGCAGTGGCAACCTGTGGGCGTCGCAGTGGGGGCTGAAGGGCGTCGAGGATCTCGGCGGCGGCTACGCGACGATCTTCAAGCTCGAGGACGGTTTCAACGCGGCGAGCGGCGCGCTGTCGAACAGCAGCGCGCTGTTCGGCCGCGAAGCGTGGGTCGGCATCACGGGGCCGTTCGGCGGCGTGCAGTTCGGCGAGCTCTACACGATCCTGCATACGACGCTCGTCACGTACAGCCTGCCGGGGCTCGGCGCGGGGCTCGCATGGGGGAACGCGACCAACAACTTCGTCGGGCCCGCGTTCCTGCGCGTACGCAACTCGATGCGCTACACGTCGCCGCGCTACGCGGGCTTCCTGCTGCGCGCGATGGCCGCGCGCGGCGCCAACGGCGCGGCCGGGCAGCCGGCGACGCTCGGCGATACCTACGGCGCCGGCCTCAACTACGTGCGCGGCGGCCTGTCGGTCGACGTCGACTACATGCAGCAGAAGTTCAGTCCGGTGGCGGCGTCCACGCTCGGCGCCACGAGCACGGCCGCGAACGGCAACTACACGCTCGGCGCGATTTCGTACGACTTCAACGTCGTGAAGGTGGCCGCGCTGTACCTGCGCCATCGCGGCGGCCCCGATGTCGCGACCGCGATCGACAGCCAGAGCGCCTATCCGCACAGCGACATCATGGAGCTCAGCGCGACGGTGCCAATCGGACGTGCGTCGCTGCTGCTGAGCGTCGGCCATTACCGGAAGGTGGCCGACAGCGACGGCAATGCCGATTCGTACGGCATCCGCTTCGACTATCCGTTGTCGAAGCGCACGGTGCTGTACACGGGCGCCGCGATGGTGCGCAACGGCGCGCATGCCCGTTTCGTCGTCAACGGCGCGGCCGGCGGCGGCGTCGCGGTGGCCAAGCCGGGCGCGACCGCGAGTTCGCTCGTCGCCGGCATCCTCACGTCGTTCTGAGCGTTTCGGCGAGCCCGCGCCCGTGTCCGTTTGCGCCGCTACGCGCAGGCGGGCGGCTGCGGCGCGAGCCATGCGTCGAACGGCGCCTGCTCGCCGATATTGAACAGTTCGAGCAGCAGCGCACGCAGCCAGCGATGGCCGGGGTCCGCATCGAAGCGGCGGTGCCAGTACGCGTTGACGGCCCATTCGCCGGCGCCGGCGATCTCGTACAGCACGCACGGCTGGCGTGCCGCGAACGTGATCGCGATCGTCTCCGGCAGGATCAGCGCGTAGTCGCCGTCCTGCAGCAACGCCGGCACCACCAGAAAATCCGGCAGCGCCGCGCGCACTCGCGGCATCAGTTCGTGTCGTTCGAGCAGTTGCATCGATTGCGGATGCGACGTGACGGCGACGAAGCGCAGCGTGTCGGGCGCCGCGCCGTCGAGCACGAAATCGGCGGGCAGCCCGACGCGCTGCGCGGTGCGGCGCGGCATCAGCAGCACGCAGCGCTCGTGCAGCAGCGCGGTGCGCTGGAAGTGGCTCGACGCATCGGCGAAATGCCCGAGCGCGAAGTCGATGCGCCCCGATTCGAGCGCGACGTTGAGCTGGCATTCGTCGACGTGCAGCGTCTCGATCACGGCGCCCGGCGCGCGCCGGTCGAACGCGGCGAGCAGCGTCGGCAGGAACGCGCTCGCCGCGAAATCGCTCATGTGCAGGCGGAACACGCGCTGCGTGCTGTCGGGCGCGAAGCGCGAGCCTTCGTCGAGCACGTCCTGCAGGATCGCGAGTGCCTTGTCGACCGAGATCGCGAGCCGCTGTGCGCGCGGCGTCGGCTCGACGCCGGTGCCGGTGCGCACGAACAGCGCGTCGCGGAACATCAGCCGCAGCCGGCCGAGCGCGTAGCTGACGGACGGCTGCGTGACGCCGAGCCGCAGCGCCGCGCGGCCGACGTGCCGCTCTTCATACACCGCACGAAACGTCTTCAACAGGTTGAGATCGAGATC
>NZ_JACFYV010000018.1:0-64433 GCF_016759955.1 Burkholderia sp. KCJ3K979 | reverse complement strand
GTACGGCCGCGCGCGGCTTCGGTGGGGTCGGCGCCTGCTTCAACGGCTTCGGCGGCACGACCGGCGGCGGCGGTTGCGCGGCCTGCGGCAGCGGTTCGGGCGGCCGCGTCAGCTCGACCGTCATCGGCAACGGCCGCGGCGGCTGCACGGGCGGTGCGGCAGGCACGCGCGCGGCCAGCAGCGCGACGCCCGCATGCAGCGCCGCGATGGCCAGCGCAATCGCCGCCGCGCCACGCCATCCGTTCGCCGGTGCGGCCCGTGCGTCGACCTGCGCGGACGGCGGCAACGACGGCGGCCGCGCAACCGCCGCCACCGTGCGCGGCGCCGCACGTGCCGCATGCCGGCGCGCGGGCGGCGCGCCGTATTCGATCGTCAGCCCTGTCATGTTCGACTCCTTGCAATGACACGCCGCGGCGCGCTACGCGACCCACGCATGGCGGTGCCGGTCGATCTGCGTGAACGGCGCCGGATCGATCCACGCGCGCGCGTCGAAATCGTGTTCGAGAAAGCCCCACTCGACGAGAAAATCCTTGAATGCGACCAACCCGTCGATCGACGTCGGCGCGAGCCCGGTCTCCAGATGGCGATGCACGTCCGCGCCATACGCGTAGCGCACCCACTCGTCGGATGCACGCGTTTCGCGGCCGATATACGCGACCGTCTCCGCCGGATGGCGCGCGGCCCAGTCACCCGCACCGACCACGACCGACAGGAAGCGGCTCACGAGATCGGGGCGTGCGTCGATCAGCGCGCGGTCGACGGTCAGCGTGCGCGGCGTGCCGTTGCCGATCCGCACCAGCGGATCGGGATGCGCGCCGAGATCGATGACGACCTGCGCGTCGATCAGATGCACGGTTTCCAGCCCGGCCACGCCCTTCACGAACACCGCGTCGACGTCGCCGCGCACGAGCGCCGCGATTTCGAGCCCGTATTCGTGCGGGCCGCGCGTGAACGACGCGGGCCCGGTGTGGCGCTCGCGCGTGTCGGGCAGGTCGACCCATTCGGCGTCGCCGTGGCCGAGCCCTTCCAGCTCGAGCGCGCTCAGGAACCCCTTCAGCGCGGCCGCGCGCCAGAAGTCGATGCTGATCGGATGGCGCGGCAAGCCGAGCCGCCGGCCGCGCAGGTCGCGCGCGGTGCGGATGCCGCGCTCGGGCAGCGTGACGATCGCCTGGAATTCGTTGGTCCACGACAGGCCGATCACGCGCGTATCGGCGCCGCGGGCCCGCGCCCACAGCGCGGGAATGTTGCCGCCCTGCCGGAACGAGTGCGGCAGGCTGTGATCGAAGTGCGATTCGCGCTTGTCGGCGTCGGCCGTCTCCTGCAGCGAATGGAGTGCGATGCCGTCCGGCCCGAACTCCTCGTCGAACCAGCCGCGATGCACGGCGATGCCGAGCGCGGTCGGCACCGGGCAGCGCGTGTACCAGAGTGCGTCGCAAGCCGTGGCCTGCGCAGCGAGTGTCGTCATGGTGAGTGTCCTTGTCGTTGTCATGGGTGCGTGGCGGCGGGCCGCCGCGCTCAGGCGCCGGCCACGCGCAGCGCCGCCTGCGTGCCGCGCGCGTTCAGCGCGCCGTCGACGAGCGGCAGCACTTCCTCGCCCACGCGGTACGCTTCTTCGAGGTGCGGGTTGCTCGCGAGGATGAACGTCGACACGCCGATCTCGACGTATTCCGCGAGCCGCTCGGCCACCTGCTCGTGGCTGCCGACGATCACGCAGCCGGGGCCGCCGCGGATCTGCGACATCCCGGCCCACAGGTTCGGGCCGACGATCAGGTCGTCGAAGTGCTGCGTGTTGCCCTGGTGCAGCGCGAACTGGCGTTTCGCGCCGATCGATTCCGACGCTGCGCCGCGCCCGCCGAAGCCGTTGCGCGTCGTGTCGCCCACCGTCGCGAACATCTGCCGCAGCTCGGCCCACGCCTGCTCCTCGGTCTCGCGCGCCAGGATGTCGATGCGCATGCCGAAGCGCAGGTCGCGCTCGGCGTTCTGCCGGTCGAGCGCGCGGCGCGCCGCATCGATCACTTCCTTCTGCTTCGCGAGCGGCTCGCCCCAGCTCAGGTGCACGTCGCCGTGCTTCGCGGCGACCGCGAGCGCCGCGTCGCTCGCGCCGGCCAGATAGATCCGCGGCGGTTTCTGGCCGCTCAGCGGCGGCAGCAGACCGCCCTCCTCGACGCGATAGAAGCGGCCGTCGAACGTGAACGGCGCGCCGGCCGCGACGCCCTTCACGACATCGAGGAATTCGTCGGTGCGCGCATAGCGGCTGTCGTGATCGATGAAGTCGCCGTACGCACGCTGGTCGGGCCCGCCGCCGCCCGTGACGACGTTCCACTCGACGCGGCCGCGGCTTATCCGCTGCAGGCTCGCGGCCATCTGCGCCGCATAGACCGGATGCACGAAATGCGGCTGCAGCGCGATCAGCAGGCGCAGCCGGCGCGTCTCGCGCGCCAGCGCGGCCGCCACGACCCACGGTTCCTCGGTGAAGCGGAAGATCGGAATCAGCGCGCCGTGGAAGCCGGCGATGTCGGCCGCGCGCGCGACCTGCGACAGATAGTCGATGTAGCCGAACGCGTCGTCGTCGACTTTCGGTGCGACACGCGACGCGCGCTGGCGATTCCATTCGCCGCGCGTATGCAGATCGTGTGCGCGCCGGCCGTCGCCGTGCATCGGCAGGCGCCACAGAAATTCAACAGCCATCGGGATTCTCCTTGTCGGCCCGTTCGGATTGCGTGCGGCACCGGCGTGCCGCGCGTTTGTAGCGCTGTAAAGCACGCGGTGTGCCAACGGGTTCGCCGCGACATGCGCGAAGCCGCCGGCGAATGCGCGCGGCGCCTTGCGGGTCGGGCGTGCGCGACGATTCGAATCATGTGCGCCGGGTGCCGCCGGACATGTCGCGACACGCACCCGTGCCGCTGCTGCTTCCGCCGCACCGGTGCTGCGCGCGCAACAGCGCCCGACGCGACTGTTGCTCACGCAACAACGCAGGGAACTGCCGCCATGCCGAGCATCGCCCGTGAGGTCCGCGCCGCCGGCCGCACGGCGGTCGCCGTTCACTGGCCCGGAACTTGCAACGTGGAACGGCCCGCGCGAGCGACACCGCGCCTCGACCACGCTTACCCAGACAGGGGAATCTCACACATGACAGACAGGCCCGATTCGTCATCGGACAAGCAGCAGACGTTCTGGTACGCCCGATCGCCGGTGCCGACGCCGCTCGGCATCGCCGTGCACCTCGGCTGGCTCAACGGCGAGACCTCGGCCGACGGCGTCGCGATCCGCTCGCCGCGCGGCGCCACGCGGCACGACGTGTCGTCGATCAGCGACCACACGCTCGCGCAGTCGTTTCGTCAGGGCGGCAGCATCCCCGCGATGTGGGCGCGCTCGAACGACGCGAACACACGCGTGATCGGGTTGTCGTGGGTCGACGAATCGCAGCTGATCCTCGCGCGCCCCGAGTCGGGCATCCGCTCCGTGAAGGCGTTGCGCGGGCGCCGGATCGCGATTCCGAGCCGCCCCGACGATCGCATCGACATCTTTCGCGCGTCGGCGCTGCGCGGCTTCGTCAATGCGCTGAGCCTCGACGGGCTGACGCTCGGCGACGTCGAACGCGTCGACGTGCGCGCCCGCACGCTGCAAGCCGTCGGGCCGGCGCGCGCGGCGAGCCTGTTCGCGTCGCCGCAAGGCTTTTCGAGCCGTGCGCTGTATGCGGCCGAAGCCGGCGCGCTGCTGCGCGGCGAAGTCGACGCGATCTACGTGAAGGGTTCGACGGGCCTCGAGATCGCGCAACTGATCGGCGCACACGTCGTGATCGACATCGGCTTTCATCCGGAGCGCTCGATCCGCAACAACAACGGCACGCCGCGCCCGCTGACCGTCAACGCGGACGTGCTCGCGAACCACCCCGACATCGTCGCCGGCTTCCTGAAACTCGTGGTCGCCGCCGGCGAATGGGCCGGCACGCATCCCGAGGAAACCGCGCACTACGTGGCCGGCGAAACCGCGTCGTCGATCGACTGGGTGCGCGCCGCGTACGGCAACCAGTTGCACCGGCATCTCGGCATCAATCTCGACGACGAATCGGTCGCCGCGCTCGACGAGTTCAAGACGTTCCTGCACGACCACGGTTTTCTGGAAGCCGATTTCGACGTCGCCGACTGGATCGATCCGCGCCCGCTCGCCGACGTGCTGCGGCCGTCGTTGCAGAAGCGCGCGTGAGCCCCTTTCACGTTCACTGCTCCGGACCATCATGAAACCCACACTCTCCCTCGCGTCGCTGCATCGCCCGCTGCGCGCGCTGCTCGCCGCGCTACCGTTGGCCGTCGCATCGCTCGTCACGCCCGCCGCCCACGCGCAAGACGCGCCCAAGGTCGTGCGGATCGCCGTCGTCGCGTATTCGAGCGGCGGCAAGACGCAATACGCGGGCGCATCCGCGCTGATCGACGCCGACAAGTCGCTCGAAAAAGCGCTCGCCGCGCGACACGTGACGCTGCAATGGGTGCCGGTGTCGACCGCCGCGGTCGGCACGCTCGTCAACGAGGCATTCACAAACGGCAGCATCGATTTCGCCGGCTACGGCGACCTGCCGTCGGTGGTCGTCAACGCGTCGGGCACGCACACGCGCCTGATCGTGCCGGGCGGCGTCGGCAGCAATACCTATCTGGTCGTGCCGGCCGGCTCGAGCGCGAAGTCGATCGTCGACCTCAAGGGCAAGCGCATCGCACTCAATCGCGGCCGGCCGTGGGAAGTGCCGTTCAGCAAGCTGCTCGCCGAGAACGGGCTGAAGCTGTCCGACTTCAGGATCTACAACCTCGATCCGCAGGCCGGCGCGGCGGCCGTCGCGGCCGGCCGCGTCGACGGCTTCTTCACGCTGTCCGACGCGTATTCGCTCGTCGACAAGAACGTCGGCAAGATCATCTGGTCGACCAAGCGCGCGCCCGACGACTGGAAGATGCGCGCGGAACTGTGGGCGTCCGACGATTTCGTGCGGCGCTACCCCGACATCACGCAGATCGTCGCGACGGCCTACGTCCGGGCCGCGCACTGGATCTCGCAGCCGCAGAACCGCGACGCGTACGTGAAGATCCTGAGCGCGTCCGGCCAGCCGGAAAGCGTCGTGCGCCGCGAATACGCGGACGAAGCGACGCCGTGGAAGGAGCAATGGACGCCGCTCTTCACGCCGGCGTTGACCGGCCACTACCGCGATGTCGTCGCGTACAGCCGCCAAGCCGGGCTGACGTCCGCGCCGGTCGACGTGAACGCGCTGCTCGCGCCGACCTTCGTGTCGACCGCGCTCAAGCAGCTCGGCCTCGACGGCTACTGGCGCGCCGACGCCCCGCGCGTCGCAAGCCGCTGATGGCGACGCGCGCCCTCGCGCCGAACGGCTTGCGCGCGGCGGTTCGCCTGCCGGGCGTCGCGCGGCTCGGCGACCACGCGCTGTGGTGGATCACGCCCGTCGCATTCGCCGCGCTGTGGTGGCTCGCTAGCGCGCAGCGCTGGTTTCCGCCGCAGCTCGTCGTGCCGCCCGAGCGCCTCGCGGCGACGCTGCGCACGCTGCTCGACACCGGCGAACTGCGCGATAACTTGTCGATCACGCTGCACCGCCTCGTGCTCGGTTTTGCGATCGGCGCGACCAGCGGCGCCGCATTCGGCATCCTGCTCGCACGCAGCCGGCTGTTCGCCGACTACCTGCGGCCGACCTTCGACCTGTTGCGGCAATTGCCCACGCTCACATTGATTCCGCTGCTGATCCTGCTGATCGGCGTCGACGAACCGTTGAAGCTCGTCGTGGTCGGCAAGGCCGTGTTCTTCCCGGTCGCACTGGCCGCGTACACGGGCGTGCACGACGCGCCGCGCGATCTCGTCGAGATGGCGCGCCACTACGGGCTCGGCCGCTTCGCGCTGCTGCGCGACGTGCTGCTGCCGGCCGCGCTGCCGCCGCTGCTCACCGGCGTGCGGATCGCGCTCGCGCGTGCGTGGCTCGCGCTCGTCGCGGTCGAGCTGCTCAGCGCGGACAGCGGCATCGGTCAGATGATGGAACTCGCCCGGCAGATGCTGCGGCTCGACGTGGTGCTCGTCGACGTCGCGGTAATCGGGCTGATCGGCTTCGCGCTCGACCGCTCGATCGCACTCGTCCAACGTTATGCGCTGCGCTGGCAGACGCCCGCGCGCTGACCCTGACCGGAACCGCTTCGGCATGACCTTCGTTACCCGCGTTGCCTCGCTCGCCCCGCTGCGCCGCCGCGCGCGCGGCCTCGTCGTACCGGCGCTGCTGCTGGCCGCCTGGCAAACCGCCTCGTCCGGCGACGCGGCCCATCAATATGCGTTCGTGCCGCTGCAGCAGGTCGGCGCCGCGCTCGTCGAACTTGCACGCAGCGGCGAACTCGCGACCGATCTCGGCGCGAGCCTGCGCCGCGCGACGCTCGGGCTCGGCTTCGGCGTCGCGTTCGGGCTCGTGTTCGGCGCGGCGATGGCGCGTTCGACGCTCGCGCGCAAGCTCGGCGAACCGGCGTTCCAGGCGCTGCGCTACGTACCGCTGCTCGGCCTGATTCCGCTGCTGAGCCTGTGGGCCGGCACCGGCGAATTCGCGAAGGTGTTCATCATCGCGCTGGCCGCGTTCTACCCGATGACCACCGCCAGCTTCGACGGGTTGCGCCGCGTCGATCCGCGCTACGTCGAACTCGCGCAGTCGTATCGCCTGACCCGCATCGGCCTGTGGCGCGACGTGCTGATCCCCGGCGCGTTGCCCGACCTGTTCGCGGGCGTGCTGCAGGCCGTGCCGTTCGCGTGGATCACCGCGACCAGCAGCGAGCTGCTGTTCAATACGGGCGCCGGCGTCGGCAGCCTGATGCAGAACGCGCAGGCCGGCGCGCGCGCCGACGTGCTGCTGGTGTGCGTGCTGGGCGTGACGGCGTTGGCCGTCGGCATGAGTGCGTTATGCGAGCGGATCGCCCAGCGCGCGCTGCGCTGGCGCGATCACGCCTGACGGCGCAGCCGCGCGCCGGTGTCGGCGTCGCCGCCGTCGCCCGCGTCGCGCGGCTTCAGGATGCCGAGCTGCGCGAGCCGGGCACGCACGATGTTGCGCGACTGGTCGAGCAGGCGTGACATCCGCAGCTGGTTGTGCTCGCTGTAGTCGAACACGCTGCGATACACGGTGTCCTCGATGTGCTGCCACAGCGCCGGCGTGCCGAGATCCAGCAGTTCGATCACCGCGTGGCGCAGCGCGTCGGTCGCTTCGGCCACGTCGCGCGCGCGGCGCGGCGGCGCGGCGGCCGTGCCTGGTGCGTCGGCCGGGTCGGGTGCGAGTGACAGCGCGGAGAATTGCAGGTCGCCGACGTCGATCGCGCCGCCTGCGCAGATCAGCACCGCGTGGTGAATCACGTTCTCCAGTTCGCGGATGTTGCCGGGCCATGCATGCGCATGTAGCCGCGCGCGCGCGGCGTCGGTCAGCGTCGGCGCGGCCACGCGCAGCCGCTTCGCGTAGGTGTCGATGAAGTGTTCGATCAGCGGCGCGATGTCGCCCGGCCGCTCGCGCAGCGGCAACAGGCTCAGCTTCACGACGTTGAGCCGGTAGTACAGATCCTCGCGGAAATTGCCCGCGCGCACCGCGGCTTCGAGATTCACGTTGGTCGCCGCGACGAGCCGCACGTCGATCTTCACGGTCTTGCGCGAGCCGACCGGCGTCACCTCGCGCTCCTGCAGCACACGCAGCAGCTTGACCTGCGCGGACAGCGGCAGGTCGCCCACTTCATCGAGAAACAGCGTGCCGCGATTCGCGGATTCGAACCAGCCGGGCTGGCTGTTGATCGCGCCGGTGAACGCGCCGCGCTCGTGGCCGAACAGCTCGCTTTCGATCAGCGTTTCCGAAAAAGCCCCGCAGTTGACCGCGACGAACGGCCCGTCGTGGCGCTCGCTCAGCGAATGCACGAGGCGCGCGATCAGCTCCTTGCCGGTGCCGCTCTCGCCGGTGACGAGCACCGTCGCATCGCTCGGTGCGACGAGCTGGATGCGTTCGAGCAGCACCCGCGATTTGGGATCGTCGAACGTCAGTGCCTTCGCGCGAATCGTGATCGCGTGCGAAGTCGGGTCCGGCAAGCTGAAGATGGCCATGGCACGACCGGCGTGTTGAACGGGGAAGGTTCGACGATAGCAAGGCGCACGCCGGCCACGAACCAATTCATCGAGCTATCGGTATGACGGCGGCCGGATTGCGCCGGCCGCCGCGCGGCATCATGCGAGGCCGGTCATCTTCCATTGCTGTTCGAGCGCGCCCGGCCCGAATTCGAGCGAGCCGCCGAGCGGTTCCGCGAGCGCCTGGAAGTACGCGGCTTCCTCGAGGATCAGGATGTACTTCGACACGTCGAGGATCGACTTGCCCCAGAACGTCGCGCCGCCGTTCGCCTCGATGATCGCCGGCACGTCGGGATCGCGCCGGATCGTGTCGACGATGAAGCGCGGCTCGCCGGGGCGGCGATCGACGTAGACGGGGATTTCGCGTGCCCGCGTATAGCGCGCGGCCGGCGCGTAACGGATCGGCAGCGGACGATGCGCGCTCGCCCATGCGCCGAGATACGGGCCGTGGACATGAATCACCACGTCGACTTCCGGCACCTCGCGAAATACGCCCGCGTAGCGTGGGCCGTTGCCGCCCGCGCGCGCATCGCCGTGCAACACGTCGCCGTCGAGCGTCACGACGACCGGCTGGATCTCCCGCGACGCGGCCCACGGGCTCGGCGCCGACAGCGCGACGACGAGCTCCGTGCCCGGCACGCGCTGAAACGCCTGGAACGTGTTGGTGGCGCTGAGCGTGCGCGTTTCCTTCAGCACGCGCTCGGCCTGCGCGAATTCGCGCGTGGCGCGCTCGACGAATGCCACGAGTTCGCCGCTGTCGATGGCTTGGGTGACGGACATGAGGAAGGTTCCTTGATCGGTTGAACGGATGGGCTCGCGTCGCAACGCCGCGACGCACGGTCGACGAATCAGCAGCAATCGTGCCAGCGCGGCGATGGGCATCTCGAGGGCCGGCTGACGCGGCGCAGGCATGCGACGCCCGACTTGCGGCGTGCAGCCTGCGCCAGCGCATCTGTTGCGCAAGCAACACCGTGCCGGCCGGGATTGCTGCGCGACACGCAGTCAGTGCGTGTGGATGATGCGCGCGGCATCGATCCATCGCTCCGCCATACCGCGCGTTGCGTACGCAACGACCCCGCTGGTTCGAAACTTGCATCGCACTCGGCCCGCGCCGGCCTTACCCGGCGTATCCGCTCTCACCGACCTTCATCCAGCCATGACGCTTCTTTCCCTGCGCGGCATCGCCGCGCGCACGCTGCTCGTATCGGCACTCGCCGTGTCTTCCGTCATTTCGCTCGCGGCGTCGCCGGGCCGTGTCCCCGCCCCGGACCCGCTACAGGGCGACGGCCGCGTATCCGCGTTCTACACGTGGGACCGCGACGTTCCGGCCACGCCCGGCGCGCTGCTGCGCACCGAAGCGCTGCCCGCGACGCTCGGGCTCGCGAGTGCCGCGCGGCAATTGCGCATCCTGTACGCATCGACCGACGGCGTCGGCGGCCGCACGCCGATCGCGGTGTCGGGCGCGCTGTTCCTGCCGCGCGGCACGCCGCCGGCCGGCGGCTGGCCGATCGTCGCGTGGGCGCACGGCACGTTCGGGATGGCCGACATCTGCGCGCCGTCATGGTTCGGCCGCTCGTATCGCGACGTGCGCTACCTGAACGCGTGGCTTCAGCAAGGGTTCGCGGTGGTCGCCACCGACTATCAGGGCCTCGGCACGCCCGGCCCGAATCCGCAGCTCAACAACCGCTCGAACAGCTATACGCTGCTCGACAGCGTGCGCGCGGTGCTCGTCGGCGTGCCGGGCCTCGCGAACGAGGTCGTGCTGGTCGGCCAGTCGCAAGGCGGCTCGGCCGTGATCGCGGCGGCCGGTTATGCGCCGGTCTATGCGCCCGAACTGGCGATCCGCGCGACCGTCGCGACCGGCACGATCTACAACGCGTCGCGCGCCACACTCGCATCGCTGCCGAAGTTCGAGACGGCCTACCGGCGCGATCCCGAACGCGTCGATCCGACGCTCGCGTATCAGTTCTACTCGGTGCTGTCCGCGCAGCAGATCGACCCGTCGCTGCGCGCCGACGAGGTGCTGACCGATACCGCACTGCCGATCCTCGAACAGTCGCGCATCAGCTGCCTCGCATCGCTCGAGGACGATGCGGCGCTCGCGCACCTCACGCACGCGAACACCGTGAAGCCGGGCGGCGATGCGCGGCTGAAGGCATGGTGGGACGACTACCTGAAGTACCCGACGCTGAAGATCGCGACGCCCGTTTTCATCGGCGCGGGTGCGGACGACGGGCTCGCGCCGCTCGAACTCGCGCTCGCCAGGGACGCCTGTGCGGCGGGCACGACGGTCGAAGCGCATCTGTATGCGGGCCGCGAACACAACGGCACCGTGAACGCATCGCTCGCCGATTCGATTCCATTCGTGAAGCGCGTGCTGGCCGGCGAGACGATCCGCCCGGTGTGCTCGCCGGTCCCGCAGCCCGCCGTGTCGCAATAACGGGCTCACCGCGCTTTGCACGACGGCGCGAATGCTTGTGCAAATCCGTTATTGGATTGCACCGCCATGCATTTTTATACTCGTCAGCACTCTCTGTTAAAGAGTGCCAGCCAATTTCGACAGAACAGGACAGGACGAAAAAATGAGCCTACGCCCCTTGCACGATCGCGTGATCGTGAAGCGACTCGATCAGGAAACCACCACCGCGTCGGGCATCGTGATCCCCGACAGCGCCGCCGAAAAGCCCGACCAGGGCGAAGTGATCGCCGTCGGCCCCGGCCGCAAGGACACGGACGGCCAGCGCATCGTGCCCGACCTGCAGGTCGGTGAACGCGTGCTGTTCGGCAAGTACGCGGGGCAAGCCGTCAAGGTGGACGGCAACGAGTTTCTCGTGCTGCGCGAAGAAGACATCGTCGCGGTCGTCAATCAATAACGGAGCGCAATCATGGCAGCCAAGGAAATTCTTTTCAGCGACATCGCACGGTCGAAGCTGACCGAAGGCGTGAACATCCTCGCGAACGCGGTGAAGGTCACGCTCGGCCCGAAAGGCCGCAACGTCGTGCTCGAACGCAGCTTCGGTGCCCCTGTCGTCACGAAGGATGGCGTGTCGGTCGCGAAGGAAATCGAACTCGCGGACAAGCTGCAGAACATCGGCGCGCAACTCGTGAAGGAAGTCGCGTCGCGCACCAGCGACGCAGCCGGCGACGGCACGACCACGGCCACCGTGCTCGCGCAGGCGATCGTCCGTGAAGGCCAGAAATACGTCGCGGCCGGGCTCAATCCGCTCGACCTGAAGCGCGGCATCGACAAGGCCGTCACGTCGGCCGTCGAGGAATTGAAGAAGATCAGCAAGCCGACCACCACGAGCAAGGAAATCGCGCAGGTCGCGACGATCTCCGCGAACGGCGAGGAGTCGATTGGCCAGCGCATCGCGGAAGCGATCGACCGCGTCGGCAAGGAAGGCGTGATCACCGTCGAGGACGGCAAGTCGCTCGCCGACGAGCTCGACGTCGTCGAAGGGCTGCAATTCGATCGCGGCTACCTGTCGCCGTATTTCATCAACAATCCGGACAAGCAGATCGCCGAGATCGAAAGCCCGTACATCCTGCTGCACGACAAGAAGATCTCGAACATCCGCGACTTGCTGCCGGTGCTCGAACAGGTCGCCAAGTCGGGCCGGCCGCTGCTGATCATCGCGGAAGACGTCGAAGGCGAAGCGCTCGCGACGCTCGTCGTGAACAACATCCGCGGCATCCTGAAGACGGTCGCGGTCAAGGCGCCGGGCTTCGGCGACCGCCGCAAGGCGCTGCTCGAGGACATCGCGATCCTCACCGGCGGCCAGGTGATCGCCGAGGAAACGGGCCTGACGCTCGAGAAGGCCACGCTGGCTGAACTGGGCCAGGCGAAGCGCATCGAGGTCGGCAAGGAAAACACGACCGTGATCGATGGCGCAGGCGATGCGAAAAACATCGAAGCCCGCGTGAAGCAGATCCGCGTGCAGATCGAAGAAGCCACCTCCGACTACGACCGCGAGAAGCTGCAGGAACGCGTCGCGAAGCTCGCGGGCGGCGTGGCGGTGATCAAGGTCGGCGGCGCGACCGAAATCGAGGTGAAGGAGAAGAAGGACCGCGTCGACGACGCGCTGCACGCCACGCGCGCGGCCGTCGAGGAAGGCATCGTGCCGGGCGGCGGTGTCGCGCTGATCCGCGTGCGGCAGGCGATCCGCGAACTGAAGGGCGCGAACGCCGATCAGGACGCAGGCATCAAGATCGTGCTGCGCGCCCTCGAGGAACCGCTGCGCCAGATCGTCACGAATGCGGGCGAGGAAGCGAGCGTCGTCGTCGCGAAGGTCGCGGAAGGCACGGGCAATTTCGGCTACAACGCGCAGACGGGCGAGTACGGCGACCTCGTCGAATCGGGCGTGCTCGATCCGACCAAGGTCACGCGCACCGCGCTGCAGAACGCGGCGTCGGTGGCCGGGCTGCTGCTGACGACCGATGCGACCGTATACGAAGCGCCGAAGGATGCGGCGCCGGCCGCCGCACCGGGCGGCCCGGGTGCGGGCGGGCCGGGGTTCGATTTCTGACAATGTCTGAAAGGACCGTTTCAGAAATAGGTCCAGCAACGCTGCAACAAACACAACGCGTGGCGATTTTTGTCGTCACGTGTTGTGTTTTTGAGCCAACCCACCGACATAATCTACGTCGGCATGAGCAACGCATCCCTTCAAATCACATCGTATGTGCCGCCTTGTCAAACTACTTCACACCATCCTCACGGAAATCTTGCTAAACGCACAACCCTAAAGATTCGTACATTGGTGCCGAAAAAACGGATTTTGGAGCGAATATGATGCTCGCGTTCCTGAACGCCGTGATGTCAGCCAATTTACTGACTCTCTCAATGACGGTGTTTGTTGTTCTAACAATTTTCCTTACAAGTGAAGATATCAGCAAGGCAGGCGCAATCCTACTTGGATCTGTACTGATCGCTCAGGCGGGGTGGACTGCCTATCAAATTCAAGTTCGTTGGTTACCAATCGCTGAAGCAATGACCGCCGCGAAGGTCGCAACCAACTTTCGAATGTCTCCGGAGCAAGTCAAGACATTCACAAGCTCAGCAAATTTCCTCCTTTGGATCATTCCCTTTGCCACTGCCTCGTGGGGAACTAACATTATCTCGGACGCTATCAGTCGCAATTTTACATACCGAGAAAAATGGTCCGCCCCTCATCTTGCGTGGAAAGTTGTAGTCTTTATTGTTTCAGTACCGATCGGGCTGATTTCGCTGATTCTGTCATTTCGACGCGATGAAACCTCGGAAACCGACACTCGATCGGACGAGTCTCCCCGCAGATCGTTGCGCAGGTCCTCTCGTGCCTTGATCCGATTGCTCGCAAACCTTCCGCAGTTTCATAAAGATGAGTCCAACGACGACCTTGTGAACCTGCTGGATGGGTCGGTCGTCCGTGCGGTTCGCCTAGACGATAATGAATTTGGCTGCTACCTGTCGGTTAAATGGCCGAATCAAGCAACCGCAATCAGAGTAGATGGTGATCGATACGTTCAACTCCAAATCAAAACCGCAGACACGCTCGGCCACGATACAACCGGTCTGAGGCACAAAGCAAAACGCTATGTCGACGAAGTCCTTGGCATCTAGTGAAATGCTCGTTCTGGTCTGACACGTAGAGCGCCCCAGCGCTGCCAGTGGCATCGCAATCAGAGGAGCTGATTCTCGAGTATGGGATCTACGGCGGCCCAATGAAAAGCAACGCCGGCGCACTCAAGTAAGATGACCGTGATCCGGCCATCCCCAACACCATGTCGCCCATCGCCAATACCCTGCTGCCGCTTGCCGGCGTCCTGCTGCTGAGCGTCGCCAGCCCGGGCCCGAATTTCGTGATCGTCACGTCGACCGCCGTCCTGTCGCGCCGCGCCGGCATGATGACGGGGCTCGGCCTCGCCGCCGCGTCGGGCACCTGGGCCGCGATCGCGATCGCCGGGCTGAGCCTGCTCGTCACGCATGTCGCGTGGGTTCACACCGCGCTGCGGCTGGCGGGCGCCGCCTACCTGATCTGGCTCGGCCTGAAAATGATCGTGACCGCGCGCCAGCCGTTGCCCGCTTCCGCGCCGGCCGCGCTGTCCGACTGGCGCGCGGCTAGGAAAGGCTACGTCGTCAGCATGACGAACCCGAAATCCATCGCGCTCTACGGCAGTATCTTTGCGCTGATGGTGCCGGCTCATGCGCCGGCGTGGCTCGATCTGTCGGTCGTCGTGCTGTCGATCGCGATTTCGGCCGCGTGGTATTGCACGATGGCGCTGCTCGCGTCGCATCCGTCGGTACGCCGGCTGCTGGTCCGGCGCAAGGCCGTGCTCGATACGGCGGCCGGGCTGCTGCTGATGGGCGTGGGTGGGCGGATGCTGGCAGGACGCTGACCCTCTGCGTCCTTGTCCTTTTTTCGGAGCCCTCACCGCTTGGTTGCCATGCTGCACCAGCGCGCGTCCGTGACCGTGCGGGCGCGGCTCCATCGGTGCCCGATACGAAATTTTAATGCCCGGCCCCCGCGTATCTGACACCGTCTTTACGCGCGGTTGACTAGAATTTCCGTGTCATCCCGACACGGAGCAATCCGCATGCAAACGCAGCTGGCCGCCGTCGGCGGCCAACCCGACCTCTCGCACCGACGCGGCGGCACGCCGTGCACGACCCGGCTCACCGATGCCTGTCCGCCGGACAACATCCTGCTCGACGTGCCCGTGGAAGGCGCGATTCAATTGTTCGACCTCGTCGCATGCCATGTCGCGCGCGGCAGCGGCGTCTCCGCGGAGCGGATCGGGGACGAACTGATCAAGCGCGAACGACTCGGCTCGACCGGCCTCGGGCAAGGTGTCGCGATTCCGCATGCACGCGTCGACGGGCTCGGTTCGGCCGTCGCGCTGTTCGTTCGTACGCGGCACCCGTTCGCGTTCAATGCACCGGATCGCAAGCCCGTGGGCGAATTCGTCGTGCTGGTGCTGCCGCTCGCGGACGACCGCGCGCACCTCGAACTGCTCGCCGATGCCGCGCGATGGTTCGGCGAACGCGCGATCCGGCAGGCGTCACGCGACGCGCAAACGCCCGACGAGATTCATCGGCTCATGCAGCGCACTGTTTGACCAGGCATCGCGTAACGACAGGTATCCCCTTCATATTTCGGATTCCCATGTTCCCAGACCCAGAAACTTCCACGCAACGCGTGGCCGGCTTGGCCCGCTCACTGCCGTTCATGCGGGCGCTGCACGGACAGCGCGTCGTCATCGTCGACGGCGGTGCCGCCAGCGACGCCCACACGCGCTCCTGCTTCGCGCAGGATATTGCGCTGCTCGCGCTCACCGGCATCCGCCCGATCGTCGTCCAGAGCGTACCCGCCGCGTCCGACGCGAAATCGGTCCACACGACACACGCCGCCATGGCCGGCGTCAACCATGAACTGGTGCGCCTGATCGGCAGTCACGGCGCCCGGGCGATCGGCATCGACGGTCACGACGGCGGCCTGCTGGTCGCCAGCGCCGAATCTGACAGCGCGAACACGAGCACGGTCGCGCGGTTCGACGTCACCGCGTTGAACGCGTTTCTCGACAACGGACTGGTGCCGGTCGTGATGCCGGTCGCACCGGACGACGCGGGCCATGATCGGCTGCTGCGCCCTGAACGGCTCGGCAGCCTGCTCGCGCAACGCACGGGCGCCGTCTCGTTGGTGATGATGGTCGACAAAGGGTTGCTGCACGAACTTGGCGAGCTCGTCGGGCTGTACGGCATCACGGAGCTGGAGCAATGGCTCGCCGAGCATCCGGCCGCCGACGCGGCGCCGTGCGTACGGGACGCGCTCGATGCGCTCGCACACGGCGTGCAGAATGTCCATCTCGCCGATATCGGGCAACCCGAATCGCTGATCGACGAGCTGTTGACGGAGGAGGGATCGGGCGTGGTGTTCTGCCGACGCGGCAACACCGATCTGCTGTCGGAGATCCGCCGCTACTTCGCCGATTCGGCGTGCGTGCTGCGAGACGGGTTCAGTGTCGAGCAGAAGCCGGTCGTGCGCTTCTGACCAGGTAGCATAAAAACGCTTGCGGCGGCCCGCGAAGGCCGCCGCAAGCGGGCAACATCAACATCAGCGCAACGAAAACGTCAGCGCCGCGCCGCCAGTCTCCTGACGACACTCACCAGCGCATCGACTTCATCGCACGTGTTGTAGAACGCGAGCGACGGCCGCACCGTGGCTTCGAGCCCGAAGCGCCGCAGGATCGGCTGCGCGCAGTGATGCCCCGAGCGCACCGCGATGCCCTCTTCGTTCAGCGCCTGCCCGACTTCCTCGGTCTCATAGCCCTTCAGCACGAACGACAGCACGCTCGCCTTGTCACGCGCGGTGCCGACGAGCCGCACGCCCGGCACCGGCGCGAGCACACTCGTTGCATACGCAAGCAGATCGTGCTCGTAGCGAGCGATGTTCTCGATGCCGACACGGTTTACGTAGTCGAGTGCCGCGCCGAGCCCCACCGCATCCGCGATGTTGCCGGTGCCGGCTTCGAAGCGGTTCGGCGGCGGCTGGAACACCGTGCGCTCGAACGTCACGTCCGCGATCATGTTGCCGCCACCCTGCCACGGCGGCATGTCGTCGAGGATCGCGCGCTTGCCGTACACCACGCCGATCCCGGTCGGCCCGTAGATCTTGTGCCCGGAGAAAACGAAGAAATCCGCGTCGAGCGCCTGCACGTCGACACGCATGTGCGAGATCGACTGCGCACCGTCGACCAGCGCCTTCGCGCCCGCGCGATGCGCAAGCTCGACGATTTCCTTCACCGGCACGACCGTGCCGAGCGCGTTCGACACCTGCGTGACCGACACGATCTTCGTGCGATCGTTGAGCAGCTTCCGGTATTCGTCGAGCAGCACCTGCCCCGAATCGTCGACCGGAATCACGCGCAGCTTCGCGCCCTTGAGCGCGGCAAGCTGCTGCCACGGCACGATGTTCGCGTGATGCTCGAGATTCGACACGACGATCTCGTCGCCCTCGCCGACGTTCTGCACGCCCCACGTCTTCGCGATCAGGTTGATCGCCTCGGTCGTGCCGCGCACGAACACGATCTCGTCGGGCGACGATGCGCCGATGAAGCGCTGCACCGTTTCCCGTGCATGCTCGTACGCATCCGTCGCGCGGCCGGCCAGTGCGTGCGCCGCGCGGTGGATGTTCGAGTTCTCGTGTGCGTAGAAGTACGCGAGGCGGTCGATCACGGCCTGCGGCTTGTGCGTCGTCGCCGCGTTGTCGAACCAGACGAGCTGCTTGCCGTTCACGCGCTCCTGCAGGATCGGGAAATCGCGGCGGATCGCGTTCACGTCGAACGGCGGATGAGCGCCACGATACAGCTGGCCTTGCGGCTCGGCTGCGTGCGCATCGTCGATGAAATAACGCGGCACATCCGCGCCCGATGCGCCCGATGCACGCGACACCGGCACGTCACGCTGCACGGCGAGCAGCGCGCGCAGCGCGTCGTCGCCCGGCAACCCGAACGCTTCCGGCGACGCGAGGCTGTTCGACGGCACGACGATGTCCTGCGGCGTCCCCTGCCAGCCCTGCAGCGAACCGTCGGTGAAGTAGTACGGCGACGCCTTCGCCGCGCCTTCCGGTGCCGGCGCATTCACCTGCGGCACGCCGAGCGCCGCGCCGCCGACCCGCGGTTCGAGCGCGGGCGCGATCGATACGACGTTGTCGGGCAACCCGTTCTGCGCGGCCGCATGCGGCGCGAGCGCGGGTGCGCGGTTGCCGAGCGACAGCACGTGCGTGGGCGCGGACGGCGCGAGGTTCGCACCCGGTACCTTGCCTTGCGGCAGCGCGAGCCCCGGTACACCGGTGCCCGCCCCGCCCGGGCCTGCGAGCGGCGAACCGCCCGGCACCGGGTTGCTCACCGACGCGAGAATCGGCGCCGCGGCCGGCAAGGCCGACGGCACGCCGCCGACCGCGCCGCTGCCCGCCGACAACCCGGGCGCGGTGGCCTGCCCGGGCGGCGTCGCGAAGAACTCGGACGCGAGCCGCGCGAGCGTCGCCGGGTCGGGCAAGCCGGCCGGCAGCGGCGCATGCGGCAACGCGTGCGCGTCGCCGCCGGCCAGGCCGGGATTAACGGTAGGTGTCGGGATAGTCATGGAACTTGGCGATTTCGACGTCATCGAGGACAGCCAGCGCATCCGGCGAATGGACCGCGAGCGAGCAATACAGCGAGATCAGGTACGACGCGATCGCCTGGTTGTTGATCCCCATGAAGCGCACCGACAGGCCCGGCCCCTGCTCGCCGGCGACGCCAGGCTGATACAGGCCGACGACGCCCTGACGCTTGTCGCCGACGCGCAGCAGCAGGATCTTGGTCTTGCCGTCCGCGACCGGCACCTTGTCCGACGGAATCAGCGGAATGCCGCGCCACGTCAGGAATTGCGAGCCGAACAGGCTGACCGTCGGCGGCGGCACGCCGCGCCGCGTGCATTCGCGGCCGAACGCGGCGATCGCGAGCGGGTGCGTGAGGAAAAACGCCGGCTCCTTCCACACCTTCGTCAGCAGCTCGTCGAGATCGTCCGGCGTCGGCGCGCCCGTCAGCGGGAAGATCCGCTGTTCGTCGGTCACGTTCGCGAGCAGCCCGTAGTCGGGGTTGTTGATCAGCTGGCTTTCCTGCAGCTCCTTGATCGTCTCGATCGTCAGGCGCAGCTGTTCCTTGATCTGGTCATGAGGACTGCTGTAAAGATCTGAGATCCGCGTATGCACGTCGAGCACCGTGCTCACCGCGTTCAGGAAGTACTCGCGCGGCTGTTCCTCGTACGGCACGAACGTCTGCGGCAGCACGCTTTCGTCCTCGAGCTGCGTGCACGCGGCACGCACGGCTTCCGGGTTCTTCACCTGGTTCAGGCGATAGATGCCGGCCTCGACCGGCACCCATTGCAGCAGATGGGTCAGCCAGCGCGGCGTGATCGTGGAAAGCTGGGGGACGGTCTTGGTAGCGTTCGCTAGTTGGCGGGCGGCGTGATCGCTCAGCGCAGCCGTGCCGCTTGCAACGGTCGACATGTGTGGCTCCGGGTTCTTAAGATGAAAAACGGGATTGCTTATGACGCTGGGTGATTATCGGAAGCACGCCCCTGCCGGCTCAACATGCTATAGCCGTCAGGTCATGCACCCGAAAGGGGAAACGGTGCGAGCGGCCTCAGGTGACGTACGCGCCCGGCAGCAGCGTCGAGATCGACACGTCGAATGCGCGCGCGATCTTGTCGGCCGTGACGATCGACGCGATCGCCTCGCCGCGCTCGATCTCGCCGACGTACGAGCGGTTCAGCCCGGCATGCTCGGCCAGTTGCTCCTGCGACCACGTGCGCGCTTCGCGCAGCTTGCGCACGGTGGCACCGAAGTGATGGATGAGGTCGCTCATCGCGCCTCCTAGGCGACGCGCGCCGCCGTGCGCGGCGCGGCGTTCGCTTCGCTGCGCAGCACGGCCTGCGTGACGTTTTCGCCGGCCGGCACGTCCTGCGTGAGCCACACGTTGCCGCCGATCACCGCGCCGCGCCCGATCGTCACGCGGCCGAGGATCGTTGCGCCCGCATAGATCACCACGTCGTCCTCGACGATCGGATGGCGTGCGAGCCCTTTCTCCAGATGGCCGGCCGCATCCCGCGGGAAGCGCTTCGCGCCGAGCGTGACGGCCTGGTACACGCGCACGCGCTCGCCGATGATCGCCGTCTCGCCGATCACGACGCCCGTGCCGTGATCGATGAAGAAGCCCGCGCCGATGCGCGCGCCCGGATGAATGTCGATGCCCGTTTCCGCATGCGCCTGCTCGGCGATGATCCGCGCGAGCAGCGGCAGGCCGAGCCCGTACAGTTCGTGCGCGAGCCGGTGATGAATCATCGCGAGGATGCCCGGATAGCACAGCAGCACCTCGTCGACGCTGCCGGCCGCCGGATCGCCGTGGAACGCGGCCAGCACGTCGCTGTCGAGCAGCCGGCGAATCTCCGGCAAGCGCGCGGCGAATGCCTGCACGGCCTTCGACGCGACTTCGTCGAGGTTGTCTGCCGGCCCGTCGGCATTGCGGTGACGCGCCGCGTAGCGCAATTCGAGCGTCACCTGCGTGAGCAACGCATTCAGCGCCGCGTCGAGCGCGTGGGCCACGTGGAAGTTCTCGCTCTCCTGCCGCAGGTCGGGCGGCCCGAGCCGCATCGGGAACAGCACGCCTTTCAGTGCGCCGACGATCTGCGCGAGCGCTTCGCGCGCCGGCAAATCGCGCCCGCCGGGTTCGAGCGAACGCCGCTGCTTTTCGCGCCATGCGCGACGCACCGTCTGCAGCGATTGAACGATGTCGTCGATATCGAATGCGGCCATGCTGCTTTCTCCCCGTAACCGCCGTGAATCAATCCTGCGCCCAAGGCAGGCCGCGGAAACGCCAGCCGTTCTGGCCGCCGCGATGCTGCCGCTCGTCGAGGTCGCCCTCGAAGCCTTCGAGCACATTGAAAACCTGCGTGAAACCGCCCTTCGCCGCGGCCTCGGCCGCCTGCGCCGAACGGTTGCCGCTGCGGCACAACAGCAGCACGACCGCGTCCTTGCCGGTCTTCGCTTCCAGTTCGCGCACGAAGCGCGGGTTGCGCGTCAGGCTCGTACCGGTCGCCCACGGCACGTGCAGCGACTCCGGCACGTAGCCGACGAATTTCCGTTCCTCGGTCGTGCGCACGTCCACCAGCACGGCGTCGCCCGCCGAAAACAACGCCCACGCGGTTTCCGGCGCAACGCCGCCCGCGTAGGGCTTGCCGGCCGCCAGGGCCGCCGCGCGCGCGTCTTCGAGCGCCTGTTGCGCAGCGGTTCGTTCTTGCAGTTCAACCGTCATGACACTTCCTTGTATTCTCAGATTCGTATGAACAAAGACACCGGGAATGCGGCTGTTGCAGCTTGCGTGCTGTCTATAGCCGTCAGCGCCACTATGCGAGTGCGGCCGGGGAAGCAGAACCAATAAAAATTCATTTCCTAATCAGCGCCGCGGGGAATGCAATAGCAGACGCGCGCTATCGGTGCGCGGTTGATGGCGGGTTGGGAATGGAAGACAATGACCGTTCGATGGCGTGCATCGAAGGGGTTTGAAAGGAATGGGAAGAACGATCAGCGCGGCATTCGGTGCATCGTCATGGAATCCGAAATGCGCCGGCGAAGCCACCGAGCCTCGCCGATGCATGGGTTCTTCAGGATGTCATACCACCGGGTCGACCGGCACAACCGGTGCCCCACGCGCCTCGATGTCGCGCCCGGCAAGCAGACACAGATCCTCGCGATGATGCGTGGCGACCACTTGCACGCCCACCGGCACGCCGTTCACTATCGACGTCGTCACGGCCAACCCCGGCAGCCCCATCGCGGGCAGCGCGCGCAACGTGAGCTGCGCTTCCCACACGCGATCGAACCCTTCCGGCCCTTGTCGATCGAGATCGTCGGGAAACGGCAGTTCCGATGAAACGGGCAGCAACAGCACCGGATATTCATCTAGAAACAGCCGCCATTGCCGCGTCAACGTCGTGCGCCGGACCAGCGCCCGGCTGATCACATCCGCCGGCAGATCGCGCACCTTGCCGCGCACGGCGGCGATCACCGCGGCCGCACCCGGATCGCCGTCTTGCTCCGCGGCATTCGCCAGCGCGTCGAACCCGTCGCCGAGCCAAAGCTGCTCCTGCAGCAGCGCAGCCTCGCGCATCGGCGGCGTATCGTCGATCTCGTCGACGGTCCAGCCGGCATCGACGAGCCGGCGCGCGGCATCGCGCAACGCGGCCTCGACTTCGGGCACGACCGCCAGGCCGCGCGGACGCACGCACAGCGCCGCGCGCTTCGCCACCTCGGGCCCGTCGAACGGCACCGCGACGTGCCACGGATCGCGCGGGTCCGGCACGGAGAACGCCCGCAGCGCGAGCGAGAGATCGTCGATCGTGCGCGCGATCGGCCCAGCCGCCGACATCAGTTGCGCGCCGATCGCCCGCTCCGGCGACGACGCATTGAACGCCGGCACGCGGCCGAGCGACGGCCGAATCCCGTGCACGCCGCACGCATACGCCGGGTAGCGCACCGAGCCGCCGATGTCGGTGCCGACCGCGAGCGGGCCGATTCCGGCCGCCACGGCCGCCGCCGCGCCGCCGCTCGATCCGCCCGGCGTCAGCGACCGATTGCGCGGGTTGCGCGTATGGCCATGCACGCGATTCGACGTGAACCAGCGCAGTGCGAACGTCGGCGAATTGGTACGGCCGAGCAGCACCCCGCCGGCCTTGCGGATGTTCGCGACCACCGGGCTGTCAGCATGCGCGATCAGGTTTTCCTGCAGGCGCGTGCCGTTGGTCGTCGCAAAGCCGGCCTGATCGACGTTGATCTTCACAGTGACGGGGACGCCCGCGAGCGGCCCCGGATCCTCGCCGCGCGCGATCGCACGATCGACTTCGTCGGCCTGCCGCCGCACGTCGTCGGGACGATGTTCGACCACCGCGTTGATCGCCGGATTCACGGCATCGAGACGATCGAGCACCGCGTCCGCCACTTCGCGCGCCGATACGTCGCGCTGCCGCACGCGTTTCGCGAGCTCGGTTGCCGACAGTTGCCAGAGTTCGGTCATGACTTCTCCTGGTGAAAAGACATCACGATCACGCGCGGCGCCGCACCGCCTCACGACAGCGCGGCGCCGCATTCGGTCACTGCGTATCCTGCTTTGCGCGCTCGGCGGCAGCAATGATCGCGTCGGCCACGGCCTTCGGCTGGCTCAGCATCGCGACGTGGCTGGCATTCACGCGCGTGACCGTCGCGCCGATCCGCTTCGCCATTGCCTCCTGCAGCTTCGGGTCGATCATCCGGTCCTGCGTCGCGACCACGAACGTCGACGGCTTCGCATGCCACGCCGCCTGCGTGACCTTCTCCGAGATGCACCCGCCATACCACGGCCCCTGGGTCGCGGCAACGAGGCGCTGCTGCGTGGGCGGCAGATCCGGCGCGAAATCCTGCGCGATCGCCTTGTCCGACAGCCGCGCGAAACCGCCCGCGTCCTTGCGCAGCTCGCCGGCCCATGACGGCGCCGGCAGCCCCTGCGTGACGTCCGCGATCGACTGGCCGTTGTCGGGCGCGAACGCCGCGACGTATACGAGCGACTTCACCTTGTCGTCGTTGCCCGCATCGCTGATCACGACGCCGGCCCACGAATGGCCGACCAGCACGACCGGTCCCTTCTGTTCATCGATCGTGCGCTTCGTCGCGGCCGCATCGTCGGCGAGCGAGCTCAGCGGATTCTGCACCGACACGACGTGCAGGCCGCGCGCCTCGAGCAGCGGAATCACGCGATTCCAGCTCGACCCGTCGGCGAACGCGCCATGCACGAGCACGACGTTGGTGCCCTTCAGGTCTTCCTTCGGCGCGGCCTGCGCCGCGACCGCACCGAACAGTCCGCCGATCATCGCGGCGGATACCAGAGCGCGTTTCATCAAACCGGCCATCGTCATGCTCCTTTCTTAATCGTGTCGTTGAAGTGAAGTGCTGTCTGAGCGATCGCGCCTGCATGCGGCAGGCGCGCCGCGAGATCACGAATGCGCGTACAGGTCGTCGGCGGCGTTGCGTGCGGCACGCGACGGCGCGGCATCGCGATGGCCGGCCGGCGTCGACGCATCGGCCACGTTGTCGTCTTGCGACTTCGACGGGCCGTTCTGGTCGGAACGCGCGACCTGCTCGGCAGCCGCGACGGCATGCTCTGCGGCGGCGATGTCGTCCGGGTAATGCGCTTCGCTGCCGGCCGGGTTGTAGCCGGCCTTCTCGAGACGGATGAGGTCGGCGCGCACTTCGGCACGCGTGAGGCCGTGGCCGGTATCGGCGAACGACAGTGCGGGTGCGACGGCGAGAACGGCAACGGCGAGGATTCGAGCGGCTTTCATGAGATTTCTCCTTGAACGAAGTTGGGTGGTCGATCACTTAGGCATCCGGTGCGAACGTCTGGCACCGAACGTTTGCTGCATGTCGACAGTAGAACCCGCGCACGTATCCGGCATGTTTCCGAAATCGGGCTTTCCGCATGCCAGTTTTTCAGAAGCGGCCGCAGATACAGAGCGATACAAACCCGTTTGCCGAGGGGATTCGTTTCGCCTCGCGCTACGCACCACGAAAAAAGGCGTGCCTCGCAGGGCACGCCTTTTCCTTCGCCTTCACACCGCCGTGTCACGTCACGGCGCGAGCCGCGTGAACACGTAGTCGTGATTCTTTACCCGCGCCTGATGGCACGCAAAGCACGTCTGATGCTGGCCGATGTCGGCCGGCACGCCATTGACGAAGCGCCCGAATCCCCAGCCGCCCGTCGCTGCGTAACGGCGTGAATCCTTCACCATCACCTGCACGGTCGTCGCCTGGCCGGGCACCGTCGCGGGCGCGAACTCGTCGGACTGCTTGCGCTTGTATGCGAGCTTCACCAGGATCGTGCCGTCCGGAAACGGCAGCGTCGCCTGTTCGAGCGCGCGGATCGCGACCGGGTTGCCGAGCACCACGCGCAGCTCGTCGAGCGGGGCGGCCTCTTCGGCCGGCGCGACCATCTCCCACTTCCGGTAGCCGGGCGGAATCGTCACGCCGTAGATCGGCGACGCGGCCGCGGCCGGTTTCGGCTGTTCCGCGAACGCGGCCGGCCCGCTCGCCGACCACGCGCCGGCCAGCAGCACACCCGCGACGAGCGCACGACGCACACCGTGCGGCCCCAGCCCTACACGGGCCCGCATCACAGATGCTCCACTTGCAGGACCGCATCGGCGAAAGCCTGCGGCGCTTCCTGCGGCAGGTTGTGGCCGATGCCGCCGGTGATGGTCCGGTGCTGATACTTGCCGGTGAACTTCTTCGCGTACGCGGCCGGCTCCGGATGCGGCGCGCCGTTCGCGTCGCCTTCCATCGTGATCGTCGGCACGGTGATCGCAGGCCCCGCCGCGAGACGCCGCTCGATGTCGTCGTATTGCGCTTCGCCCTTCGCGAGCCCGAGACGCCAGCGATAGTTGTGGATCACGACGGCCACGTGATCGGGATTCCGGAACGATGCGGCCGAGCGCGCATAGGTTTCGTCGGAGAACTGCCACTTCGGCGACGCGAGCTGCCAGATCAGCTTGTTGAACGCATCGCGGTTCTGCGTATAGCCGAGTTCACCGCGCTCGGTCGTGAAGTAGAACTGATACCACCACTGGAATTCGGCCTGCGGCGGCAACGGTTTGGCGTTCGCCGCCTGGCTGCCGATCAGGTAGCCGCTCACCGACACCAGCGCCTTCACGCGCTGCGGCCACAGCGCCGCGATGACGTCGGCCGTGCGCGCGCCCCAGTCGTAGCCGCCGAACACCGCGCGGTCGATCTTCAGCGCGTCCATCAGCGCGACGATGTCGACGGCCGTCACCGCCTGCTGGCCGTTGCGCACCGTGTCGGCCGAGCGGAACGTCGTCGAGCCGTAGCCGCGCAGGTACGGCACGATCACGCGATAGCCGGCCGCGACGAGCAGCGGCGCGACGTCCGCGTAGCTGTAGATGTCGTACGGCCAGCCGTGCAGCAGGAACACGACGGGGCCGTTCTTCGGGCCGAGATCCGCATACCCGACATTCAGCACGCCCGCGTCGATCTGGTGGATCGTGCCCAGCGACGCGACGCCGGCCGGGCGCTTCGCCGCGGATGCATCGGGCGCCGACTGGGCCTGCGCGAGTGCGCTGAAGCCGAGGTCGGCCAGGCTCAGGCTCGCCAGCGTCGAGCCCAGGATCAGGCGGCGGCGGGTGTTCACGGTATCAGGCATGACTCGTTCTCCATTGTCGATCGCTAAGGAAAGGGCCCGCGGCACGCGCGGGCAATCGGTTCTCGCCATTCGCGGCGGCAGCGCATGGCACCGCGCCGCCGTGTGAATCGCTTCACCGGTTTTATATCCGAACCGTCCGGACGCTTTGTATCTCAACGTATCCGTGTGCGAACACGACACACAGCGATTCAAAAATGGAGGGGAAAACGACACTTCGGCACGGCCGCGCGGCACTCGCGGCCCCGTGCGCCGGCGAGTCAGAACAGCCTGGCGATCGCGGGCACGCTGAGCACCGCGACGTAATAGCCCATGAACTGCACGCCGGTGTTGAACGCGAACAGGCGCGACAGCATCCCGCCGAACAGGCCGATCGTCACGATCACGGCGAGCCCGAGCAGTTGCCCTTCCCACACGCCGATCACGACGATCAACCCAGCGAAGGTCGCGATGATCGCTTCGTGGCTCAGCTTGCGCGCGACGAACGCCGCCGCGCGGTGCGCGTGGTGCATTGCGAGCGGATACGCGATCAGCGCGGCCAGCACGATCGACAGCAGCCCGTAGCCGAGGAACTCGGGCCAGCTCATCAGCGTATGCAGGTTGTGGATCTGCCCGCTCGCCGCGTCGACCGTGAAGCGCGGCGGCGCATTGAACAGCGGCGCGGCCGGGCCGGCGGCCACCGGGCTCAGCGGCAGCCCGAACGCGATCAGCGGAATCAGTGCCTCGGCGATATAGGTGGCCTCGGTCACGCCGTTACGTGCGGCGATCACGGTCGTCAGGCGCTGGTACGCATGACGCACGCGCGCGCCGACGATCTCGCCCATCAGCACCGTCATCGCGACCGGGCTGAACACGAACGTCGCGCTCGACACGGCCGCCGTGCCGACCGTCCACGCGACCTGCTCGCGGTCGAGTACCTTCAGCGGATTGGGGAAATAGCCGCGCCAGCTTTTCACGTCGGGCGCGAGCACGAACGTCGACGGCCCGTCGCGGCGCATGCGCCGCCGCTCGGCCGGCGACAGGATCGAGAACAGGTCGGCCACCAGCGGGCCGATCGCGATCCCGAGGAAGTAGCTGACGCTCAGCTTCACGCCGTAATGACCCGTGAGCGCCTGCAGCCCGACCACCAGCATCACGAACGGCACCAGCAGCAGCACCGACGCCCAACGCCCCGCCGAGCAGTATGCGATGCCGACGGCCGCCGCGAGGAACACCCACGGCGCGGCCTTCGCGATCGCCGCGCCGAACGGCGCGAGCAACGACGCGAACAGCACCGCGAGGGGCAGCGCGACGAACGCGGCGACGATCGCACCGGAGATCATCTTGCGCAGCGCGATGTGCGGCACGCCGAGCGCGCGCAGCAGCGTCGCCTGTTGCAGCAGCGGCGCGGCCATCGTGTCGCCGGGAATGCCGAGCAGCGCGGTCGGGATCGCATGCGTGATGTGCTTGGCCACCGCGCCCGCGAGGAAAAACGTGAACACGCCGGCCGGCGGCACGCCGAGCAGCGCGACGAGCAACGTGAGCGGCGCGATCGTCGTCGTTTCGTCGGTGCCGGAGATCAGCCCGATGCCGGAGAACACGATCGCGCCGAGCAGCCCCATCGCGAACGCGGCCGGCAACGCCTGCAGCAGTGCATCCATCAGCGGCCTCCCGCGCGTGCGCGCCCGGTCGACGCGTCGTACGACGCGAACAGGTCGAGCAGCCCGAGTTCCTCCATCTCGGCGCGCGCGCTGGCCGACAGGTCGCTCGGCGCGCCGATCCCGCCCGAAGCTTCGGCGAGTTGCCGCAACGCGTCGTCGCGCTCGGCGCTGCCCGCCGCATGTTCGACCACCGTGCGCTTCGGCTTGAACAGCACCGCGCAGATCATGCCAGCCAGCAGGCAGCCGCCGAGGCCGATCAGCATCGCATAAGCGCGTGCGATCGCCGCGTCGTGCACGAACGATGCGAGCGCGATGCGGCCGATCTCGAACGCGCCGAGGCTGATCGCGATGCCGAGCAGCACCGACCACGCGAGATGCTTCGTCGCCACCGTGTCGCCCCATACCTCGACGAGCGTCGTGGCCGCCGCATCGGCGCCGGCCAACGGCCGGGTGCGATGCGGCGCGGGTGCGACGGCGCTTGAACCGGTCTGTTCCATGTGTCTCCTCCTGGTTTGATATGTCGCCGGCCGGGCCGGCGCGGCGCGGACTGCACGCCGCATCGATCACGCGGCGCGCAGCCGCGCGTCAGCCGCCGCTGCGGCCCGCGAGCAGCTCGACGGCGAAATCGGTACGCACGTCCTTCGCCGCGACCATCCGCTGCGCGATCCGGTCGATGTCGGCGCCGGTCGCGCCGGCCGCGACGGCGATGTTGCGCGCATGCAGCGCCATGTGGCCGCGCTGGATCCCTTCGGTCGCAAGCGCACGCAGCGCCCCGAGATTCTGCGCAAGCCCGACCGCGACCGCAATTTCGCCGAGTTCCTGCGCGGACGTCACGTTCATGATCTTCAAAGCGAGGCGCGCGAGCGGATGCGTCTTCGTCGCGCCGCCGACGAGCCCGACCGGCATCGGCATCTCGATCGTGCCGACGAGGTCGCCGTTCGCGGCCTTCTCCCACGTCGTCAGCGACGTATAGCGGCCGCTGCGGCTCGCGTACGCATGCGCGCCGGCCTCGACCGCGCGCCAGTCGTTGCCGGTCGCGACCACCACCGGATCGATGCCGTTCATGATGCCCTTGTTGTGGGTCGCCGCGCGGTACGGATCGGTCGCCGCGAACACGTATGCGTCGATCACGCGGTCGATCACCGCTTCGCCGGCGTAATCGTCGGTCGCGAGCGTCGCGGCCGAGTACCGTACCTCTGCGCGCGCCAACCGCAGGTCGGCGAGGTTGGACAGTATCCGCAACCGTACCTGGCCGCCGGTAATCGCCTCGATGCGCGTCGCGACGGCCTCGGCCATCGTGTTGACCGTGTTCGCGCCCATCGCGTCGCGCACGTCGACGATCAGGTGCGCGACGATCATCGCGCCGCGCGGCGTGTCGGGGAACACATGAACCTCGATGTCGCGGCAGCCGCCGCCGAGGCCGACCAGCACCTTGTCGCGACTGTTCGCGAGGGCGATCAGTTCGGCCGCATGACGCAGGATCGCGAGCCGCGCGCCATACGGATCGTCGACGCCGACCACCTGGACCTGCGCACGCATCAGCGGGCCGCTGCTCGACGTGCGGAAGCCGCCCGCCGCGCGGGAAAGCTTCGCCATGTACGATGCGGCCGCCACGATCGACGGCTCCTCGACGGCCATCGGCACGATCACGTCCCGATCGTTGATCCGGAAGTAGCCGGCCACCGCCATCGGCAGCTCGAACGTGCCGATCACGTTCTCGATCATCCCGTTCGCGGTATCGAGCGGCAGCGCGCCCGGTCGGGCGAGCAGCGCGTGCTCGGCATCGTCGAGCCCGACGGCACGGGACAAGTGGGACAGGCGTTGCTCGGGCGTCAGCGAGCGGAAGTTCGGCAAGGCGGAATCGATCGGCATGATGGATTGACTGTTGCGGGTGGCGATGTCGCCCGTCGGTGCTTGCGGCGAGCGGCGGACAGCCGAATAATAGTCACGCTGTACCCATTGAAAAGGTACAAACGGCGCAGACAGTCACTCAACCGTACCCATGACAGTGGGCCGGTCCGACGGAAGATTCCGATGAAACAGCGTGCAAAAGCCAGCCTGTCTGGCGCGATGGCGGACAATCTCGCCAGACAGATCGAGGAAGGGGTGTTGCCGGCCGGCGCGAAACTGCCGTCGATCAGGGAATACGCTGAGGCAGCCGGCTGCTCGAAGAACACCGTGATCAGCGCGTTCGAGATGCTCGCGGCCGACGGCCTGATCGAGCCGCGCCGCGGCTCGGGCTTCTTCGTCACGCGACGCGCGGCGGCCGCGCCCGAGCTCGACGAGCCGAGCTCGCTCGACCGCGCGATGGACATCGTGTGGCTGATGCGCGAGCAACTGCACGCGAAGCCCGACGTGCTCAATCTCGGCGAAGGCTTCCCGCCGATCGAGTGGCTCGAGGAAACGCGGCTGAACCAGTACCAGCAGCGCATCATGCGCACGAGCGCCGCGTCGCTGTTCCGCTACGGCAGCCGCTTCGGCTACCTGCCGCTGCGCCAGTCGCTGCAGCAGAAGCTTGCCGGCTACGAGATCGAGGCGCCGCCCGCGCAGATCGTGCTCACGCACGGCGCGAACCAGGCGATGGACCTCGTGCTGCGCTATTTCGTGCGCCCCGGCGACACCGTGCTCGTCGACGATCCCGGCTACTACCCGCTGTTCGGCAAGTTGAAACTGAGCGGCGCGAACATCGTCGGCGTGCCGCGCGAGATCGACGGGCCCGACGTCACGAAGCTGGCCGAGCACATCGCCGCGTACCGGCCGAAGCTGTTCTTCACGCAATCGGTCGGTCACAACCCGACCGCAACCGATACGAGTGCGGCCAAGGCGCACCGTATCCTGCAACTCGCCGACGCGCACGACCTGATCATCGTCGAGGACGATGCGCTGGCCGACCTGCGGCCGCGCTCGCTCACGCGCATCGCGACGCTCGACCAGTTGCGCCGCACCATTTATATCGGCAGTTTTTCGAAATCGGTGTCGGCCGCGCTGCGTGTCGGGTTTCTCGCGTGCAATGCGGCGCTTGCCAGCGATCTCGCCGACGTGAAGATGCTGACGCACGTCAGCACCTCGGAATACTGCGAACGCACGCTCGATGCGATCGTCAGCGATGGCCATTTTCTCAGGCATACGAATCATCTGCAGGAGAAGCTGCGGCGCGCGACCGGCACCGCGCTCGATGCGCTCGGCCGTCTCGGCGCGGAGGTCTATCGGCCGTGCGAGCAGAACCTGTATCTGTGGGCCGCGCTGCCCGGCTGGCCGGATTCGATGTTGCTCGCGCAGGCGCTGCTGGAGCGCGGCGTGATCCTCGCGCCCGGGGCGGTGTTCTCGCCGCAGGCCGATCGTCCGTCGAAGTATTGCCGCTTCAACGTCGCGTATCTGGCGGACAAGCGGTTTGCGCAGGCGTTGCAGGCGGTGACCTGAAAACGAACGCGAGCCGCGCAACAGGCCGGCCCGCATTCGTCGCGCCCCCCTGCTTACACGCGCCGCAACGGCCGGAACCCGGCACGCACTTCACGCGCAAACAATTCCGGCTCCTCCCATGCCGCGAAGTGCCCGCCCTTGTCGACTTCGTTGAAGTAGATCAGGTTGTGATAACTGCGCTCGGCCCAACTGCGCGGTGCCTGATAAATCTCGCCCGGAAACACCGTGATCGCCGCCGGCAACGAGATATCCACCGCGTTGAAATTGTTCGAGTGATCCTCCCAGTAGATCTGCGCGGACGACGTCGCGGTGTTCGTCAGCCAGTACAACGAAATGTCGTCGAGGATCTCGTCGCGCGGAATCGAGCGTTCCGGTACTCCTCCGCTATAAGTCCACTGCGAAATCTTGTCGTACATCCACGCAGCCTGCCCGGACGGCGAATCCGCCAGCGCATAACCGACCGTCTGCGGCCGCGTGACCATCATCGCCGAGTAGCCGCAGTTGTCGCGATAGAACGTCGCGAGCTTCTCGTACGCGGCCTTCTCCTTCGGCGACAGCGAAGCCGGCGCGGGCGCATCGGTCGCGAGCAGCGTCGCGATCTCCGGCGGCACCGTCGCCGGCATGTTCACGTGAATCCCGACCAGCCCCTGCACGCGCTGCATCGCCATCCGGTGCGAGATCACCGAGCCGCAGTCGCCGCCCTGCGACACGAAACGCGTATAGCCGAGCCGCGCCATCAGCTCGCCCCACGCTCGCGCGATGTGATCGGAGCCCCAGCCGGTCTTCGTTGGCCGGCCCGAGAAGCCGAAGCCCGGCAGCGACGGCACGACGACGTGGAACGCATCGTCCGCGCTCGCGCCGTGCGCGGTCGGGTCGGTGAGCGGGCCGATCGCCTTCAGCAGCTCGAAGATCGAACCGGGCCAGCCGTGCGTCATGATCATCGGCATCGCGTTCTCGTGCCGCGACCGCACGTGAATGAAATGAATGTCGAGCCCGTCGATTTCCGTGATGAACATCGGGAAACCGTTCAGGCGCGCCTCGCCCTTGCGCCAGTCGTAGTCGGTGCCCCAGTAGCGCAGCAGCGCCTGCATGCGCGCGAGCCGCACGCCCTGCGATTCGTCGGCGACGGTCTCGCGGCCCGGCCAGCGCGTCGCGGCAATGCGACGGCGCAGGTCGGCCACGGCTTCATCGGGAATGTGTGCGGTAAACGAGCGTATGCCGCTCGCGCCGGTGGCCGCATGCAGCGCGGTGGGCAGCATCGCCGACACCCCGGCGGCCACGGAAGTGGCCAGCAGGTGGCGACGCATCGGGGAAAACGGTGTGGAAGACATCGTTCGGCATCTCCTTTCGTGAAGTGGAAAGTGAACATGCCGCGCGCGGAATCGCGCCCAAGCTTTCAATCAGGCGCGCCCTCGTCACGCGGCGTCGCCTATTCGAAAGGTCTGATGTATCCCGGATTTGTCTGATTTGTACGCGTTTGTAGCTGTTGCGTGGTGAGCGGCCACGCCTGTATGGCCGCTCGCCGATGCGGCGCTCAGAGCGCCTTGACGATCGCGCCGTCGACGCGAATGTTCTGCCCGGTGATGTAGCCCGCGCCGTCCGACAGCAGGAACGCGACCGTCTTCGCGATCTCGCCGGTCTTGCCGAAGCGCCCGGCCGGAATGCGCGCGACGATCTCCGGCGTTTCCGGCCAGCTGTCGATGAAGCCCGGCAGCACCGCGTTCATCCGGATGTTCTCGGCCGCATAGCGTTCCGCGTACAGGCGCGTCCATGCGCTCAACGCCGCGCGCAGCGCCGACGACACGGGCATCGGCTGCTCCGGCGCGTCCGCCGCGAAGCTCGAGATGTTCACCACCGCGCCGCCGCCCTGCTTCTGGAAGATCGGCGTCACGCGACGCATCACGCGCACCACGTTCAGCAGAATCAGGTCGAGCCCTGCGTGCCAGTTGTCGTCGGTGATCGCCAGCAGCTCGCCCTTCGGCGGATGGCCGGTGTTGTTCACGACCGCGTCGATCCGCCCGTAGCGCGCGATCGTTTCCTGCACGAGCTTGTCGATATCGGCTTCTTCAGTCACCGAGCCCTGGATGCCGAAACCGCCCAGTTCCTCGCCAAGCGCCACCGCGCTGCCCGACGGCGACATCAGCGCGACGCGATAGCCCGTCGCCGCCAGTTCGCGCGCGATCGCCGCGCCCATGCCCTTGCCCGCCGCCGTGATCAACGCCACTTTTTCTACAGTCACGATGTGCTCCTCGTTCCGATTCTGCCGCCGCGCAGCCGCCATTCGGCGCGCCATGGTGGTAATGTAGGCGCATCGATTCCGGCTGTCGAACCAGTATTTCTGCCGCCAGCCGATAGTTTTTCTACAGCCTGACGATGCCGCCACGCCCTTCCCGTCTGCCGCCATTGAATGCGCTTCGCGCGTTCGAAGTATCCGCGCGGCACCTCAATTTCCGCGCCGCCGCCGACGAGATCGGCGTCACGCAGGGCGCCGTCGCGCAGCAGGTGCGCCACCTCGAGGACGTGCTCGGCCTGAAGCTGTTCGAGCGCCTGCCGCGCGGCCTCGCGCTCACGCACGACGGCGCCGCGTATTTCTCCGACGTGCAGCGCGCGCTGCATGCGATCGCCGACGCCACCGACAAGCTCGTCAAACGACGCGCCGCGCTGACGATCAGCACGACGCCGTCGTTCGCGTCGAAGTGGCTGATCCCGCGGCTCGCGCAGTTCACCGAAGCACACCCCGACTACGACGTGCGCGTGATCGCCGATCCGCAGATCGCGACGTTCCGCCACGATGGCGTCGATCTGGCGATCCGCTATGGCAAGCCGCCGTTCGGCAAGCATCTCGCCACCCATGCGCTGTTCCCGCTCGACGTGTGCGCAGTGTGCAGCCCGTCGGTGCTGACCGCGCCGGCTTCGCCGCGCGCGCTCGCCGGGCAGGTGCTGCTGCACGACGCGCACGATCTGTGGCCCGAGTTCCTCGCGGCGATGCCCGCACCGGTCGACGTCGATCCGCACAAGGGGCTGCGCTTCAACCAGACGTCGCTCGCGATCGATGCGGCCGTCGCCGGCCAGGGCATCGCGCTCGCGACCGAGCCGCTCGTCGAGCGCGACATCGCCGCCGGACGGCTGTGCAAGCCGTTCGACTTCGCGTTTCCGCTGTCGATGGGGTTCTATCTCGTGTATCCGGCCGAGCGCCGCGACGACGATGCGATCGCGGTGATGCGCGCGTGGATGATCCAGGCCGCGTCGGACGGGCGGCCTTGAGCGGATTGGGTGCGCTGGGCCAGCGTCAGGGGGCAATCCAGCGGGCTTCGTAGCCGCGTTCGTTCAGTTCGAATACCGCGCGACGATGGCCGGCGCGCGCGAGTTCGAGCCAGTCGATGCGCGTGACCGTCATGTGGATCAGGCAGAAGTTTTCGTAGCCGTCGGCGGTGCGTGCGGTGCTGTCAAGATGCGCGGCTTCCGGCGATACGACCGGCGTGCCGGGCGGCAGCGGCGCACGATACAGCAGCAGCGTATGCGGGCGGCTCGCTTCCCAGATCGCGCGCCGTTGCGCTTCGTCGTCGCAGATCGACGCAACGCCTTCCGCACGAATCTGCACGAGCGCGTCGAGATCGTTGGCGACGATCGAGAGACGCGGATCGCGACGCAACTCCGCGACCTTCGCCGAACGTGCATCGGTATGAAACGACAGCACGCGCTCGACGCGGTTCACCTGGCGCAACACGACCGTCCGAACCTTCGGTGCACCATCGAGGCCGAGCGTGGCCGCCTGCAGCATCGTGAACGGCGAGCGCTGCACGCTGACGCCGGATTCGAGGCAGGACCACAGGCGGTCGTAGGTTTGCGCGAGCGATTCGGAGGTCAAGTCGGTGGTCGAGTCGGACATGGGGCGGCGGCGATCGTCGGTGTTTCGATCGCGCCAGCTTAACCGTTTGTTTCGGCGACGGCTCGCATGGGATGCGTCGCCGCCATTGTGCCGGTCAGTTGTAGCCGAGCACGACCGGCGCCGCATCGCCTGCATCGGGCGCCGGCTCCGCGCCGAAGCGGCCGAGCACGTCGGCCACATATTGCGGCCCGGCGCTGATCTGCGACGAGCGATGCTTCGCCGGCTGCTTATAGGCGGCGCTCGCCGCCGCCCCCATCGATGCCGTTTCGTTGACGGTGATATTCACGCTGATGTCTCCTCACGCGGCCAGCGCCGCACCATACGCGCGCACGAGGCGCGCGACGCCTTCCCGGATCGCATCGACGTCCGGCGCGGCGAACGATAGGCGCAGCGACGCCGCGTCGACGTTGTCCGCGAAGAACGCCTTGCCGGGCACGAACACGATCTTGTTGGCGATCGCCTGTTGCAGCAGCACGTCCGACGATACCGCGCCGAGCCGCGCCCACACGAACATTCCGCCTTCGGGACGATGGAATTCGATCGCGTCGCCGAACCCGTCACGCAGCGCGTCGCACATCGCGTCGCATTTGCGTCGGTACGCGGCCGTGATGCGCGGCAGATGACGTTCGAGCGCACCGTCGGCCAGATATTCGGCGGCGGTGGCCTGCGTCCACGGCGTGCTGCACAGATCGACCGTCTGCTTCGCGATCACGCAGCGCCGCGTGATCTCGGCCGGTGCGATCGTCCAGCCCACGCGCAGCCCCGGCGCGACGATCTTCGACAGGCTCGCGAAATGCACGAGCCAGTCGCGCGCGCCGTCCACCTCGCCGGCCAGCGCGAGCATCGACGGCACGGCTTCGCCGGCGAAACGCAGGTCGCCGTACGGATCGTCCTCGACGATCAGGAAACGGTATTGCACCGCGAGACGCAGCAGCTTCAGCCGGCGTTCGCGCGTGAGCGTCGCACCCGTCGGGTTCGCGAAGGTCGGGACCGTGTAGAGCAGCTTCGGCTGCGCGATCGCGCCGGACGCGAGTTGCGCTGCGAGGCGATCGACGTCGAGGCCTTCGCCGTCGACCGGAATCGTCACGATGCGCGCCTGTTGCAACCGCATCGCCTGCAGCGTGGCCGGGTACGCCGGCTGTTCGGTCAGCACGACGTCGCCGGGCGACACCATTACGCGCAGCAGCAGGTCGAGGCCTTGCTGCGAACCGGTCGTGATGAGCAGTTCGGCCGGCGTGCACCCGACGCCGCGACGCGCCATCAGCGCGATCAGTTGCTGCTTCAGCTCGGCGAGGCCGTCGGTCGGGCCGTATTGCAGACAGCGGACGGGCTGTGCGTACGCGCGTTCGGCGGCCGCGTTCAGGCCGTCGACGTCGAACAGGTCGCTCGCCGGATAGCCGCCCGCGAAGGAAATCATGCCCGGTTCGGACAGGTACTTGAACAACTCGCGGATCGGCGAGCCGGCAGGGTTTTGGAATGAGGGCGTGAACGCGTACATGTCGTCGTGTGCTGGAAGGCGTGGGCGGCCGGAATAGCCGCCGAGTGCCGGCCGCCAAGGCGCTTCTGGCGCCGCGGCGGGGAATTCGAGCCACGATTGTCGATAGTCATTAAGGGCTCGGCAAACGATATCTATGCACTAGGTCTTGCGGTTTGGTCATTAAATGGGGGGAGGAGCAGGAGACATGAGTTCAACGCGGTTTCGGACGCTGCCCACGGTCACCCAACCCGCCGATCACGGATTCCCGCGCGTGCCCTGCGTCGCCGCTTCTCTGCCTGGATTTCTGAGAAAGCATGGCCGTGGGGCGCCACACGCCGGGAAGGTCGTGTGTCCTCCGAGATAGAGGCCGCGCAACCCTGCCCGATTCGTGAAAAACATGTCGGGCGGCGTACCAGGTGCAATGCCGTACAGCGCCTCTTCGTACAAACGCCGTTTGCTCGCAAAAACCTGCGAATTCGCCACGCGGACGCCTTCGATGCGGGAGGGGGGCGAAGACACTCCCGTATCGCGTTGAGATAGTCGTCGACCACAGCCAGCGTCATCGCGCTCGTCCAATATCGACCTTTGAGATCAGCGAACAGAGATTAGCGATCAGCATGCCCGAGCGAGTACACTTTGCTGAACAGAAATATGCGACGGGTATGTTGGCAACGGCACAAATACTACGAATTCCATGAAGCGGCAGGGCCTCATACGCATCGCCAATCGAATAACCTAAGTGGCATATGATCGAACGAATTTTTCAGAATATCCCTGAGGGGAAAATCACCGACGCCGACAAGCAACCGTTCTTGACGAGTTTGGGTTGGTCACGAGGATTATCGTGGAACGATCTTTTGCAGTCGTGGCGTGTGTTGCTAATATCGGAGGCCGGGGCCGGCAAGACCTATGAGTGTCGTGCCCAAGCTCAACATCTATCGGCGGCTGGGGAGCCTACCTTTTTTGTTGAGCTGGCGAACCTTGCAACCAGCGAACTGCGCACCCTACTGGATGATGAAGAAGAGAATCGGCTCAACACTTGGCTTTCGTCTCAATCGGATGTCGCGACTTTTTTCTTGGACTCGATAGACGAACTACAACTGAGTCTAGGGTCATTTGAACGTGCGTTAAAACGCTTTAAGAAAGGCATCGCTGGCAACTTGGGGCGCGCCCGAATAGTCATCACGACACGCCCTGTCGCATTTGACAGCGATCTCGTTCGCAGCTTGCTACCAATTCCTCCGACATCCACTGCGAAACCGAGTGAAGATGAGTTTGCGATGATTGCAATGCGGGTCGAACAGAAAAACAATAGAGCCGAGAAGGCTCCAGAATGGCGGACAGTTGCACTTATGCCACTTTCTGATGCGCAAATTGTGAAATTTGCGTGCGACCAGGGAGTCACAAACCCAGACATCTTATTGGAAGACTTGCGTCGGCGAAACGCACAAGAATTTGCACGACGCCCACAAGATCTGATCGAACTATGTTGTGACTGGCGTGAGCATAAGCGCATTCGAACTCATTACGATCAAGTTGCTGCAAATGTGCGGATCAAATTGCAACCCAGAGATGACCGGCCTGAACCTGCGGAACTGTCTGTGGAAAAAGCGATGGTGGGCGCTAGCCGGCTCGCCTTGGCGATGCTTATGACCCGACGTCTGACAGTGAGACACAACGCTGCCTCTGATGATATCCACAATGAAGCAGCGCTCAACCCTTCGATCATTCTTCCTGACTGGAGTCCCAGCGAGCGAAAGGCCCTTCTCGAGAGACCATTGTTTGGTTTTGCATCTTATGGTCGTGTGCGTTTTCATCATCGCTCCGTCGCCGAATATCTAGCAGCGCAACGCCTTCGCGAGCTTCGTGAGGCGGGAATGCCTCTCCGTGCCTTGAAACGGCTACTGTTTGCGGAGACCAGGGGCAAGGTAATTGTCCGTCCATCGAAGCGGCCCGTCGCCGGCTGGCTTGCGCTCGGGGACGACGCAATATTCGAGATATTGCGCGATAACGATCCCGCTGTCTTACTCAACGAAGGAGATCCCGAAACGCTCACCCCAATGCAGCGTATTCAAGCACTCCGGGCGTATGTCGAGCGTTATGGCAAAGGCGGCTGGCGGGGACGGCAGGTTCCCCATATTCAGATTCATCGCTTTGCATCGCCAGAACTCGCGAGTGAGGTTACCCAAATATGGAGCCAAGGGGTCGAGAATCCTGATGTGAGGCTGACACTGCTCTATCTTATTGAAGCGGGGCGGCTCGTCCAATGTGCCGACGTGGCTTACCGATGTGCGTGTGATCCGAACGCTGACTCGACAGAGCGGATAATCGCGCTCGACGCGATGGTGGCACTCGAGGAACCACGGCTGCCGGAAATCGCTCACGCCGTCGCTAACGACGTTGAAACTTGGCCGGATAAGATCGCACGCGCGGCAATCGTTCGACTGTTCCCACGCGATATTTCCATTGATCAACTATGCAAGACATTGGCGAGGTTGACGCAGGGTAAGCGCGACATCAACGACTTGAGCCCGCAGTTGTCACGACTGATTGAGAATGCCCAACTCAACCAGTCACAACTTGTGTCACTCCGTGACGGACTGGTTGAACTTGTGTCTGACGGACTCAGTTGGCACAAGGAGTGGCCGCACCTGATTAGCAACCGAGAAAATCTCAGCGACGTACTTGCATCGGTTTGTGTGCGTGGAATAGGTACAAACAAAGACGAGCAGTGGCTAGATGCGTGCGTTCTTTCCACGCGCCTCCACGATCAAGCACATAGCAGCGATGAATCCCATAAAGCCCTTCTGAATCATCTTAATCTTTTTGAGGCTCAAGACAATGAGAAGCTGTTTTGGGCTACAGACAAACTTATTCAGTCGCTTCGCGTTATCACGGATCCGTGGAACCGTCTGGTAGAAATCATATATCACGATAGCAGCGTTAGATTGACAGTCGCCAGAGACTTGCCGTGGATAAAAATGACTCTTGCCAACATCGAACGTTCGACGGCTGACCGTGCCTTGGTTTTGCAGGCTGCGCTGCGCCTTTCGCCAGACGAAGGACAATGGCAGCACCATCTTTCAGAACTGGAGCAACTAGTTTCAGACCAAACAGAACTTCTCGACGTAATTGCCGAGCGCAGAAAACTGCCAAAGAATAACAAGGAACTGGAGCGCATGGAGGCGCGGAGTATTGAGCGGAAAAGGCAACGTGACCGAACGGCAGCAAAAAACCGCGCGAGTTGGATCCTTTTCTGGCGCGAGGTTTCCCAGAATCCGGAAAGCGCTTTCTCGGATGAACGTAGTTGGAACACAGCCTGGAATCTTTGGCGAGCGATGAGCCGAGATGGAGCAGCCGGTCAAGAGTCCGGGTGGAATCGACGTCTTATCGAAGAACATTTCGGCAAGGAAACAGCAGATCGCTTACGCCGTATCTTGATGAATATCTGGCGCGCAGAGTCTCCGACATGTGCAAGCGAGCGACCAGCAGACCAACGCAACACGTATCTTGTTCGGTGGCAGCTCGGGCTCGCCGCAATTTATGCCGAAGCGGAGGATCCGGGTTGGGCCCGACAACTTACCGAAGAGGAAGCTAGGCTCGCTGCGCGATTTGCGCTCGTCGAAATTAATGGCTTACCCGCATGGCTAGATAGCCTTATCGACGCCCATTCGCATGCAGTAGACACCATAATCGGCCAAGAGCTCACCTGGGAGTTGAGCCCCAAAGCAAAGGGGGCTCAATCCCTGCTACTACAAAGCATCAGCTACGCACAGTCTTCCCGTCTTTACCTTCCACGACTGATGTCTTGGTTGGAAGAGCGAGGCGATTGTTTGACTGACGATCATGAAAGCACAGCAGCCGTCCAAAGACTACGCCAGGTGATCGGTGTAATCCTGCAACGAGGCGACGAGAAGATGCGCATGCAGCTTTTTTCCATCGCACGGCAGAGATTGCAGAATGATTTGCCAATTCAATTCAATTTCGTCTGGTTGGCGACAGTCATACGGATAGATCCAGAAATTGGGGTAGCGGAACTGGAAAATCGCTTGCGCACAATCGAGCCGGGACCGCATTCAGAGGCTGTTACGTGGTTTAGCGTACTATTCGGAGACCGCATTGATTCGATTAGCTTGCGAGACGAGGTTTTCACTCCAAGCTTGCTCTTGCGGCTACTTCGTCTCTCGTATCACCATGTTCGGCCAAATGACGATGCTACACACGAGGGTAGCTACTCGCCCGACGTTCGAGATCATGCCGAGCGTGCGCGAAACGAGATCGTCGGAGCACTATTGGACGCCAAAGGAGAAGACGGATGGGCAGCGAAACTCGAAATGTCCAACGATCCCCTGTGCGCGCATTTCAGGGATCGGATTATCTCCGTCGCAGAGGAGCATTGGGCACAAGAGATAGACTCCGTTGCGTTTAATGATATGCAGGCAATTTCGCTTGATAAGACAGGCGAAGCCCCTGCGTCGACGAACGAAGCGATGTTCGCCGTTTTGAAAGATCGCTTGTCGGATCTCGACGACCTTCTGCTGCGCGACACTTCGCCAAGAGAGGCATGGGCGGGCATCTCAGATGAAAAAGTGATGCGCCGGGAGATCGCGCGAGAGCTGAGTTATGCTGCTAACGGGATATACAAAATCGATCAGGAGGCTGTTACAGCGGATGAGAAGGAGACAGATATTCGTTTACGCTCAACCACATCAGATCATGAAGCAATAATAGAGTTAAAACTTGGAGACGGAAGGTCCGCTAAAGATTTGCGCGACACCATCTACAATCAACTCGTGAAAAAGTACATGGCCCCGGAAAACAGTCGATCAGGTTGCCTATTGATTACTCTGGCGAAAAATAGGAAATGGGAAAATCCCGACAATGGACAGCGTATCGATCTAGACGAACTGATGTTACTACTCCAAGCTGAAATAGAACGTGTTCAAGAGATGATGGCCAATGCCGTTTTACTAAGTATTCATCTGCTGGATTTGCGCACTAGGCTACCGGTCGAAAATCGCTAACTCAAATCGAATAGCCGCCACTGCGAGAGCCAAGTTCAGAACATCGCATTGTGCATTCCGCTCGCTCCGATCCATCAATCGATGAATGGAACAGCAATGCATGTCCACATCCAGAGATATGTATCAAGCACCGGCGCAGCAATCCAACCGCACAGTCAAACATGTCCCCTTGGCAATGCACTAATGGCCGAATCGGGCTGACGATCGACCGTCAGCCCGATTCGCAAACGTCAATCAGCCCGCCACACCCCGATTCGCCTCGATCACCGTCAACGCAGCCATATTCACGATCCGCCGCACGGTCGCACTGGAAGTAAGAATATTCACCGGCGCATTAACACCCAACAGGAAAGGCCCCACCGCCACATTACTCCCCGCCTCGGTCTTGAGCAGGTTGTAAGCGATATTCCCCGCATCCACATTCGGACAAACCAGCAAGTTCGCGGCCCCCTTCAACGGCGACATCGGCAGCAGTTTCGCGCGCAGCCCTTCATCGAGCGCACAGTCGCCATGCATCTCGCCATCCGCCTCGATATCCGGCGCCTGCTCGCGCACGATCTCCAGCGCCCGGCGCATCTTCACGCCCGAAGCCGCACTCCCCGACCCGAAATTCGACCGCGACAGCAGCGCCACCTTCGGCGTCAGGTTCAGCCATTCCATCTGCCGCGCCGCCGCGATCGTGAATTCCGCGATCTGCTCCGCATCGGGGTTGTCGTTCACGTGCGTATCCACCAGCGCGACCGTCCGCTGATCGAGCAACAGGATGTTCATCGCCGCGTAAGTCGAGGCCCCCGGCTTCTTGCCGATCACTTCGTCCACGAACCGCAGGTGATTGTGATACTCGCCCACCGTCCCGCAGATCATCCCGTCCGCGTCGCCGAGCTGCACCATCATCGCGCCGATCAACGTTAGGCGCCGACGCATTTCCACGCGCGCCATTTCCTTCGAAATGCCGTCGCGGCAGCGCAGTTCCCAATACTTCGTCCAGTACTGCGGGAAGCGCTCGTCATATTCCGGATTGGTCACTTCGACGTCCTGACCGAGTCGCAAACGCAGGCCGAACCGCTCGATGCGCGCCAGCAGCACCTCCGGGCGCCCGACCAGAATCGGACGCGCCAGCTTCTCGTCGACGATCACCTGCACCGCCCGCAGCACGCGCTCATCCTCGCCTTCGGTGAACACGATCCGCGCCTTGCCGCCGTCACGCACGAGCTGGCGGGCAGTCGCGAACAGCGGCTTCATGAACGCGCCCGAGTGATAGACGAATTGCTGCAACTGCTCGACGTACGCATCGAGATTCGCGAGCGGACGCGTCGCCACGCCGCCTTCCATCGCCGCCTTCGCCACGGCCGGCGCGATCCGCACGATCAGGCGCGGGTCGAACGGCTTCGGAATCAGGTATTGCGCGCCGAACGACACGTCGTATGCACCGTAGGCCGCCGCGACGACTTCGTTCTGCTCTTCCTCGGCCAGCCCCGCGATCGCGTGCACCGCGGCAATTTCCATCTCGCGCGTGATCGTCGTCGCGCCCACATCGAGCGCGCCGCGGAAAATGTACGGGAAACAGAGGACGTTGTTGACCTGGTTCGGGTAGTCCGAGCGGCCCGTCGCGATCACGACGTCGTCGCGCGTCTCATGCGCCAGTTCCGGGAAGATTTCCGGCGTCGGGTTGGCCAGCGCGAGAATCAGCGGGCGTGCTGCCATTGCCTTCAGCATCTCCGCCGTAAGGATGCCGCCGACCGACAGGCCGAGGAACACATCCGCGCCACCGATCACTTCGGCAAGCTTGCGCGCGTCGGTTTCCTGCGCGAAGCGCGACTTGGCCGGGTCCATCAACGTGGTACGGCCGCGATAGACGACGCCTTCGATGTCGGTCACCCAGACGTTTTCCACCGGCAGCCCGAGGTCGACCAGCAGGTCCAGACACGCCAGCGCGGCCGCACCGGCGCCCGACGTCACGACCTTCACTTCCTTGATGGACTTCCCGACGACCTTCAGCCCGTTGATGAACGCGGCGGACACGGTAATGGCCGTGCCGTGCTGATCGTCGTGGAAGACGGGAATCTTCATGCGTTCGCGCAGCTTCTGCTCGACGGTGAAGCATTCCGGCGCCTTGATGTCCTCGAGGTTGATGCCGCCGAACGTCGGTTCGAGGCCGGCAATGATGTCGACCAGCTTGTCCGGGTCGGTCTCGTTGATCTCGATGTCGAACACGTCGATCCCGGCGAACTTCTTGAACAGGACGGCCTTGCCTTCCATGACCGGCTTCGATGCGAGCGGGCCGATGTTGCCGAGACCGAGCACGGCGGTGCCGTTCGTGATCACGCCGACCAGGTTGCCGCGGCTCGTGAAGCGGTGCGCCTGCAGCGGATCGGCGGCGATCGACTCGCACACGCTCGCCACGCCGGGCGTATAGGCCAGCGCCAGATCGCGCTGGGTCACCAGCGGCTTGCTCGCCACGACCGAGATTTTCCCGGGGGTCGGAAACTCGTGATAGTCGAACGCGGCCTGCTGCTGTGTCTCTGTCTGTTTCATGTTCTGGGTCTCGGCGTGGGCGCCAGGCCAGTCCCGGCGCGATCCATGAAGAGGATTCTAGGGATCTGCCATAACGTGATGATTCTGTTTTAATATCGGTCCATCACTTTTTCATGATGAATGCATGACCAGTCAATGAATTTTGATGCAAACGACGTGGTCAGGCGGCTCGGCGCGCGTCTGAAGATCCGGCATCTGGTGCTTTTGCTGCAGATCCAGCAGCACGGCTCGCTGACGCGGGTCGCCGAGCACATGGCGAGCAGCCAGCCGGCCGTGACGAACGCGCTGTCCGAACTGGAGAGCATGTTCGGCACGCCGCTGTTCGAGCGCTCGTCGCGCGGCATGCGGCCCACGGCGCTCGGCGCGGTCGTGCTCGAGCGCGCGAAGGCGATGATCAAGGATCTCGACCACCTCGCCCGCGAGATGGAGGCCGTCGCCGCCGGGCATGCGGCCCATCTGCACATCGGCGTGATTCCGTTCATCTCCGGCCAGATGCTGTCGGCCGCGCTGAAGCGGCTGCAGGCGCGCATGGAGCGGCGCCTGACCGTGACGATTCACGAGGGCACCAGCGATCAACTACTGCTGCAACTCAAGGATCACAGTGTCGATATCGTGATCGGGCGCGCGTCGTCGGCGATCGATCTCGGGCAGGTTTCGTTCGAAGTGCTGTATCAGCAGCAGCCGCGCATGATCGCGAGCCGGCGGCTGGCGGCGAAGCTCGCCCGCACGCCGCTCGACTGGCACAAGCTGCACGCGCTCGACTGGATTCTCGGCGCGCCGCATACGCCGATGCGCGAACAGGTGACCGACCTGTTCCTGTCGGCCGGCATCGCGCCGCCCGTGCCGATCGTCGAAAGCTACTCGTCGAAGCTGATCGGCGAAATGATCGCGTCGAGCGACGAAGCCGTGTCGATCGTGCCGGCCGATATCGCGGAGGAACTGGTGCGGATCGCCGGCGTGGCGATCGTGCCGTATTCGCTGGTGTGGACGTTGCCGCCCATTGCGCTGTTCACGCGCTCCGCCGATTCCCGGTCGCCCGCGCGGGATTTGCTCGTCGACGCGCTACGCGCGGTGTGCAAGGAGACTTACGGGGACGCGCAGCGATAGCGCGCTACTTGGCGGCAGCGAGGCGGCGGAGGATTTCCGCACGCTCGGCGCTCAGCACGTGGTCCGCGCCCTCGCCCCTGTCGTAGCGCTGGCTCGTCCGGTAGGAAAAGCGCTTCGCGTATTGATTGGCGGCGGGATCGAACGCCCATGCGTCGACGTCGAAGAAGTGCTTGCCGAAATGATCCTCGCCCTTGCCCCACACATAGTCGGCCCGGACGAACAGCGGATACGGCGACACCGCCGGCAAGTTCCACATCGCGCGATCGGCCATCTCCGTTTCGGTGACGATCGGCATCAGGTTCTCGATCTTGCCGTTCGCGCCGACACGCAGGACGGCCACGCGCTCCAGCATTCCGCTGCCGCCGCCTGAAAACGTTCCGGCTAAAAACACCCACGAGCCGCCGGATGCAATCGGCAATCGTTCGGACCGCGGATTCAGACCGAACTGATACAGCTCCTTGGCGGAACCGGGGACAAGCGTCGGCGGCATCTCGAAGCACGGCGCATGGTCGGGAAGCACGCAGAGCTTCACGCCGGACAGCGGGAGCCCGTCGGCATCGAGCTTGCCTTCGGCCTGCGTGAAGCGCGGGAATGCAGTTTCGCTGGGGGCGGCTTGAACGCACGCGATACCGACGACCGCCATGCCCGAGATCACCGCGAGCGTCTTGCCGATCCAGCGCATACCGCACCCTCTCTCATTTTTTACAGCGGCATATTGTCAGTGATCTCGCCGGCTGCCGCCAACCGGCATCGCCGGCATCGGTTCAGTCGGCGAGGCCCATGCGGCGAAAGCCTACGCCTCCGCGATGGGCACGTTGCGCAACGCCGTGACCAGCTTGCGCCCGGCGTCCTCGATGTGCCGCACGAGGCCCTGGCAGGCGGTCTCCAGGTCGCGGGCACGCAGCGCATCGAGGATGGCCATGTGCTCGGTGCGGCTGTCGCGGCTGTGGCTCATCACGTCGTACTGGAACCGCAAGTACCTTTCCGCCTGCAAATGCAGCCCGTCGAGCGTGACCAGCAGGCGCCGGCGGTTGCCCTTCTCGTAAAGCGTGCGGTGGAACAGCCAGTTCGCCTGGCTCTGTTTCGCGGGGTCGTTGCCGAGGTGTTCGACCTTGTCGATCAGGTCCTCGGCTTCGCCCAGCACGCTCTTGGTCAGGAACGGAAACGCCATTTCGAGCGCGAGCGGCTCCAGGCGCGATCGCATCATCCACAAGTCCTCGGCCTCGGTGGCATGCAGCGGCGCCACCGTCAGGCCGCGCTTGCCCTCCTGCCGGGCGAGCCCGTCGGCTTCCAGGCGCACCAGCGCCTCCCGGATCGGAATCCGGCTCACACCATATCTGACCGAGAGGTTCTCCTGGATCAGCGGCGTTCCAGGCGGCAATTCTCCCCGCAGGATGTCCTCGCGAATCGCTTCCGCGACCAGCGTGTTTGGGGGTCGCAATGCATACCTCCGGCTTGATTTTTTTGACTTGCCAATTGTATCTTGGCACCGATATGCTACCAATGTATCCAAAATACATAATATGGATACATAAGACGATTTGCGGTGTTGCACGTCGTCGTCCTGCACCAGAGCGGCGAAACCCGGGGGGCCAGCAGGCTGCCGACGGGGTCGCGAGCGAGGGGCTGGCGTGATTCAAAACAAGGCACCGGTCAGTTGCCGGGCGTGACGGGAAGTTCTCAACCACACTCGCAGGAGAGCCGCACTTGAAACGAGCACATTTATCCAGCGCACTCAAGCGTTCGCTGAACGCCACGCTTTCGGTGTTGGCGCTTGCCGCCGCGACGGCAGCGAGTGCAGACCCGGTCGTCGTGAAGATCGGCAGCGTCGAGCCGTTGACCGGCGGGATCGCGCATCTTGGTAAAGACAACGAAAACGGCGCGCGCCTCGCGGTGGAGGAAATCAACGCGAAAGGCCTGACGATCGGCGGGCATTCCGTCACGTTGCAGCTCGACGCCCAGGATGACGCAGCCGATCCGCGCACGGCCACGCAAGTGGCCCAGAAGCTCGTCGACGACAAGGTGGTGGCCGTGGTCGGTCACCTGAACTCGGGTACGTCGATCCCGGCCTCGAAGATCTACAGCGAAGCCGGCATCACGCAGATCTCCCCGTCCTCGACCAATCCGGTCTACACGCAGCAGGGCTTCAAGACCACCTTCCGGGTCGTGGCCACCGACGCGCAGCAAGGCCCGGCGCTGGCGAACTATGCGAAGAAGCTGGGCAACATCCATCGTGTGGCGATCGTCGACGATTCGACCGCCTACGGCCAGGGCCTGGCGAACGAATTCGAGAAGCGCGCGAAGGAACTGGGCATCACCGTGCTGTCGCACGATGCCACCAGCGACAAGGCCATCGACTTCCGCTCGGTACTCACCAAGATCAAGGGCGAGACGCCTGACGCGATCATGTACGGCGGCTCGGATTCGACCGGCGGCCCGTTCGCCAAGCAAGCCAAGCAGCTCGGCCTGCGCGCACGCGTCTTCACGGGCGATGGCGTCTGCACGGAATCGTTGGCCAATCTCGCCGGCGATGCGACCGAGAACGTGGTGTGCTCGCAGGCCGGCGCGGCGATCCAGACGATGCCGGGCGGCGAGGCGTTCCAGGCGAAATACAAGAAGCGCTTCGGACAGGTGGTCGAATACGACGCGCCGTTCGCCTATGACGCCGTGTACATCATCGTCGATGCGATGAAGCGGGCGAAATCCACCGACCCCGCCAAGATCCTCGCGCAGATGCCGCCGACCGACTATCACGGCGTGATCGGTGAAACCCAGTTCGATTCGCATGGCGATCTCGCGCATGGCGTGATCTCGCTGTACGTCTACAAGGCAGGCAAGAAGACGTTCCTCGACCAGGTGAAGATGTAAGCAGGCCATTGCCCGGGATCGCGGAATCGAGAAATCGTGCAGGGCGGATTTGTTCAGGCAAAACCCCGGAGCTTTTTGAAGGAGAGCCGTTGTGTCCGTAATGACGTATTTCGAATTCCGCGATCAGCTCAAACGAGCGCGGCTGACCGTGCGGGAATTTGCGAGCCTGGTGAAGATGAATGAAAATTCAATCACCAATTATTCACAAAAAGGTGCTGTGCCGTCTCACCTCGCGGTAATCGCGCTCTTGATGGGCGAAATGGCCGACCATCAAATCGAATTTCGCGATATTATCGATCAAATGGAAATCGAGCAGAAGAAACCGCGCGGCGCGCCGATCAAGTTCGGCATGAGCCACGCCAAGCCGGCCCTGCAGGGCTGAGCAGCTGTAGCGCCTGCGGCTTGCGACATGCATGCCGCAGCGCGAATCAAACTCCCGGATTAAAAACAAAAACGTAACAACAATAAAAGATATTCGCTTTTTTATGTCGCAGTCGAGCAATGCAGTTCCATCTTTCGAGGGCCGTAAAAATAACCATGAACAATACTATCGAGGTACGTAGTACCAGGTTTGCTTTGAGCCAGGAAGAATTGGCAGATTTTCATCGCAACGGCTATATCGGGCCGTTCGATCTTTATCCCAGCGACCAGATGGAAGCCAACCTTCAGGCGCTGCGCCCCAAGCTGCTGAACACCAAAAAGGCCATCTACAGCCAGGAAAAATCGATTTCCGGCGTCACCAATCTGGCCAATTACGATCGCCATCTCGATATCGACTTCCTGGCCTCGCACATCACGCGCCCGGAAATCACCGACCGGGTCGCGAGCATCCTCGGCCCGGACGTACTGTGCTGGCGCTCGGAGTTCTTCCCGAAGTATCCGGGCGACGAGGGCACGGACTGGCATCAGGCCGACAACTTCTCCAACGTGGCCGGCTCCAAGCACCCGCAGATCGTGTGGCCGGAGGATGCGCAATTCGGCGGCACCATCACGGTCTGGTCGGCGTTTACCGACGCCACCATCGAGAACGGCTGCCTGCAGTTCATTCCCGGCACGCATCGCACCATGAACTACGACGAATCGAAGGTCATGGAGTATCGCGAGGACGCCATCAACAACCGGGAAAAACAGGGCGTGCGCCGCGGCTTCTTCGGCTACGACTACCGACAGTTGCAGAAGGACCCGAACTGGAGCCCGGACGAGAGCCAGGCCAAGTCGATGGTCATGCGCCAGGGCCAGTTCATCATCTTCTGGTCGACGCTCATGCACGCGTCGCATCCGCACAGCGGGCTGACCGACAAGATGCGGCTGGGCTTCGCCGCGCGCTATCTGCCCAACTCGGTGCGCGTCTATCCGTATTCCAACACGCTGGAAGAATTCGGCGGCAGCGCCAGTCTCGACAAGTTCGGCTGCGTGCAGGTCGCGGGCCAGGACGCCTTCGGTCACAACCGTTTCGTTACCGAGAACGTCAACGGCTTCCGTTTCCAGGCCAACTAATCCGGCAGGAGCACTAAACACCATGAGCAATCGCAACGATATCACCGACATCGAGGCGTGGCTGGTCGAGGCCTGCGGTGCATTGGGCCTGCGGGTCGAGAACGCCGACAGCGACTTCTTCGCGGCGGGCGGCACCTCCATCACCGCGGTCAAGCTGCTTTCGCGCGTGGAGGAGCGCTTCGGCGAGGATGCGCTGACCCCGGAGGCGCTGTTCGAGCACAGCCGCCTGTCCGACATCGCGAGCCACATCGCGCAACACAGCGAAACGCGCACCTCGTGACGCAGGTGCAAGCCGGCGCGGCCCAGGCACGGTGGTGCCTGGTTCCGCGCCCCGTGGCCGCTCCCCGGCTGCGGTTGATCTGTTTCGCGTATGCGGGCGGCAGCGCCGACCTGTTCCGCAACTGGGTCGAGTACCTCGCCCCGGATGTCGAACTGGTGGCGGTGCGCCTGCCCGGCCGCGGCATGCGCCTGCGCGAGCCGCTGTACGGCGAATGGCCCGCGCTCGTCGAGGATTGCGCGAGCGCGCTCGCGCCGTATCTCGGCGAGCCGCACGCGCTGTTCGGGCACAGCTTCGGCGGCCGTCTCGCCTACGAGATCGCGCAGCGGATGCGCCCGGTGCTGCCGCCGGGCACCTGCCGGGGGCTGTTCATCGGCGGTTGCCGCAGCCCCGACAGTCCGCAGGCGCGGCCTTACCTGCACGAACTGCCGGAGCCCGCGTTCCGCGCCGCGTTGCGCACCATGGGCGGCACGCCGACCGAGGTGCTCGAGGATGAGCGGCTGATGAGCCTGATGCTGCCGATCATGCGCGCCGACATGCGGCTCGCGGAGCTGTGGGGCAACTGGCACCGCACGCCGCTCGACGTACCGCTCCATGTCTACTACGGCCACGCCGATCCGATCGACAGCGAGGCCAGCGTGGCCGGCTGGCGCGGCTTCACCACATCCGGATGCGAGCTGGTCGGGTTCGACGGCGCGCATTTCTTTCTCGATAGCCATCGCGAACCGTTGCTTGCGCACATGGCTACTCGTTTGAGGAGCTAGTTCGATGAAATCGCTTCGCTGCGATGAAGCCGCATGGTCGCTTCACGAGCGGATCAACCAGACGTCCGTGCCGTACCCTGACGACGCGAGCATCGGCGAGTTGTTCGACCGCGCCGTGGCGCGCCGGCCGGAGGCGGCAGCCGTGATCACGGCGAGCCGGATCTGCACCTATCGTGAGCTGGACGACTGCGCCAATGCGCTGGCCTGGCGCCTGATCGACGAGGGCGTGCGCCCCGGCGACGTGGTCGCGCTGGTTCTGCCGCGCGGCGTGGATCTGGTGGCCGCCTTGCTGGCGATCGTCAAGGCCGGCGCGGCCTACCTGCCGCTCGACGCGGCCTGGCCCGCCCAGCGCATCGCGCACCTGATCGAGCAGACCGGCTGCCGCCATGCGTTGTACGGCGCGGCCGGCCCGGCGCCCGCGGCGCTCGGCGCGTGTCGCGCGCTGCCGGTGTCGGTCGACGCGCTCCGCGAGCAAGGCCAACGCGAAGCGCCCCACGGGCGCGCGACGGCGGCCTCGATCGCCTACATCAACTTCACGTCGGGCTCCACCGGTCAACCCAAGGGTGTGCCGATCGAGCATCGAAGCGTCGCGCGGCTGGTCTTCGGCGCGCGTTATGCGCGGCTCGACACGGAAAGCCGCGTGCTGCAGATGGCGCCGGTCACGTTCGATGCCGCGACCTTCGAGATCTGGGGACCGCTGCTCAATGGCGGCGCGTGCGTCGTCTACGAAGACGGCTTCGTGCGCGCGTCGCGCCTGCGCGACCTGATCGAGCGCCACCGGATCAACCTGCTGTTCCTGACCACCGCGCTGTTCAACGCGCTCGTCGACGAAGCGCCGGCGACGCTCGCGAGCGTCGAGACGGTGCTGACCGGCGGCGAGGCCCACTCGCTGCGCCATATGAACGAGGCACTGCGCCGCTACGGCGCGGACCGGATCGTCAGCGTCTACGGTCCGACCGAATGCACGACCTTCACGACCTGGTATCCGGTGCGCGAGATCGGCCCCGACGAAACCATGCTGCCGATCGGCCTGCCGATCCAGAACACGCGCCTCTATGTCGTCGGCCAGGGTGCGCTGTGCCGCGCCGGCGAGCCCGGCGAGATCTGCGTCGCGGGGCCGGGCCTGACGCCCGGCTACCTCGGCATGCCGGAGATCACCCGCGAGCGCTTCGTCGAATACGAGATCGCGGGGCGACGCGAGCGGCTCTACCACACCGGCGATATCGGCTACCTGCGCGAGGACGGCGTGCTGGTGTTCAAGGGGCGCATGGACGACCAGGTCAAGATCAACGGCTTCCGGATCGAATTCGGCGAGATCGCGTTCCATCTGCAGAACCGGCCCGAAGTGCGGCGCAGCTATGTGACCGTGCATGACAACGGCATCGAGAAGCGGCTGGTGGCGTTCGTCGTGCCCAGGAGCGAAGGCAGCGGGGCCGAGCAGATTCGCGCCGCGCTGGCCGAAGTCCTGCCCGCGTACATGGTGCCGGCACAAATCCATCTTTGCGACGAACTGCCGATCTCGGCCAACGGCAAGATCGATCATCGACATCTGAAACAGACACTGGAGTGACAAGCATGAGCCTGAGCAAACGCGCCCAATATTTCCAGGATCTGCTGGCGGATCGCGGCCTGCAGATGGAAGTCCTCGAACTGCCCGCCTCCACGCGCACCGCCGACGACGCCGCGCGCACGCTCGGCTGCCAGAAGGCGCAGATCGTCAAGTCGCTGGTATTTCGCTCGCTGGCCGACAACCGGCCGGTGGTGGTGCTCGCCAGCGGGCCGAATCGCGTGAACGAGGCGGCGATTTCCGAATTGATCGGCGCGCAGATCGTCAAGGGCGATGCCGACTTCGTGAAGGAAACCACCGGCTTCGCGATCGGCGGCGTGCCGCCGTTCGGCCACCGGGAGGAAGTTGCGCTGCTGGTGGACGAGGACCTGCTCCAGTTCGACGAACTGTGGGCGGCGGCCGGTACGCCGAGCGCGGTGTTCAAGATCGCCGGCCGCTTCACCGACGTGCTGCCCGCGCATCGCGTGGTCTCGGTGAAGTAACGAGGCTGCCCATGTCCAGTCCCTATCCGGACGAGTCGTATCGCGGCCTCGCGGCCGAGCTGCGCGAGCGCCTGCAGGCCTGCCTGCTGCCCGAAGCCGACGGCGCCGAGGCGCGCGGCCATCTTCCGCGCGCCATCTGGCCGGCGCTGGCCGCCGAGGGCTGGCTGGACCTGCCGCTGGCGGGCGAAGGCTTCGTGCGCAGCGCCGTGTTCCTGGAGGAGCTGGGACGCCTCGGGTATGCGGGCGTGCGCGCCTCGATCGGCGTGCATGCGTTCATGGCGGCTTCCTACCTCGCCTGGTTCGGCGACGACGCCCAGCGCGAACGCTATCTGGCGAGGATGCGCGACGGCACGGCCGTGGCGGCGCTCGCCATCACCGAGGATCAGGCCGGCAGCGACCTGAGCGACCTGCAATGCAGCGCCGCGGCGAGCGGCGACGGCTGGCGCGTGAACGGCACGAAACGCTTCGTCTCCAACGGCTCGCAGGCCACGCTGATCGTCGCGCTGGTCCGCAGCAACGCGCGGCGCCACGCGCTGGGCGGTTGCAGCCTGCTGGTCGTGGATGCCGAGGCGCCCGGCGTCACGCGCACGCCGCTGAACCTGCTGGGCTGGCGCAGCGCCGATGTCTGCGACATCCGCTTCGAGGACGTCGCGGTGCCGCGCGAGAACACGCTCGGCAAGCCCGACAAGGCGTTCACCTACCTGATGCGATGCCTCGACTTCGAGCGCATGGTGGCAGGCATGCTCGCGCTCGGTGGCGCGGGATGCAGCATCCGGCTGATGAATCGCTTCGTGCGCCAGCGCGTGGTGCGCGGCGCGCCGCTGAGCGCGAACCAGACGATCCGGCACGAACTGGTCGAATTGATCGCCGAATTGCGGCTGTTGCGCCATTTCGCTTATCAGCTGGTGCAGCAATACGTGGGCGGCAGGCTCGGCAGCGGCGACGCGTCGATCCTGAAGCTGCGCAGCACCGAGCTGGCGAAGCGAGCGGCGCATCTGTGCGCGCAATTTCACGGCGCGCGCGGCTACCTGTCGGAATCCGATGTCGCGCGGCTCTATCGCGACGCGACCGCCGGCACGATCGCCGCCGGCGCCAGCGAACTGGTGCGCGAAATCATCTTCGACAGCGTCGATTCGGAAGCGCTGCTCGACTGAACCCACTGCCGCGCGCCCCCGCAGGGCCGCACGGTCGCGAAACGATTTTTCCCTTCTTCCTCAAGGAACACGTGATGTGGCTGATACAAGTGGCGCTCGTCGTTCTGGTCTGTAACGGCTGCGGCGCGATCGCGGAGCGGCTCGGACAATGCAAGGTGATCGGCGAGATCGCCGGCGGCATCCTGCTCGGCCCGCTCGCGCTCGGCGTCGTCACGCCGTCGCTCTATCACGAGCTGTTCACGCCCGACAACACCTCGGCGATCAGTCGTATCGGCGAGATCGGCCTCGCGTTGCTGATGTTCGAGATCGGCCTCGACGTGCGCCTGCCGGCGCAACGCGCGCTGCTCGGCCCGGTGCTGATCGCCGTGCCGGGCATGCTGCTGCCGTTCGGCGGGGGGCTGACGGTGGGCTGGCTCGCCCACGACGTCCTGGCGCCGCAGCAGCCGTTCTGGCCGTTCGTGTTGTTCTGCGGCGTGGCGCTGTCGGTATCGGCCGTACCGGTGATGGCGCGCATCGTGACCGACCTGAATCTCACGCGGCATGCCGGCGCCGCGTCGGCGCTGTCGGCGGCGATGGTCGGCGACCTGCTCGGCTGGGGCGCGCTCTCGCTGCTCGTCTGCCTGTCGCACAACGCCGCCGGATGGCGCGCCCTCGCCGTCAACGTCGTGCTGCTCGCCGCCTACGTGGCGCTACTCGTGATCGCGGCCAAGGGTGTGCTGCTGCGCGTGGTCGGGCGCTCGCTTGCGCAGGGCTGGTCGCGCGACACGGTGGCGATCCTGGTCGCCTCGGTGCTGGTGTCGGGGTGGATCACCTCGCAGCTCGGTTTCCATAGCGCGTTCGGCGCGCTGCTGATCGGCATGCTGCTGCGCGACGTACCGAGCGTGCGCGAGCAGTTCGACCGCCTGCTGGGCGGCTTCCTGCATACCATCCTGATGCCGATCTTCTTCGCCTGCGCGGGCCTGAACCTGCAGTTCTTCGACGTCACCGCCCATGCGCAATGGCTCTGGCTGCTGGCCTTCATCGTGGTCGGCTTCGCGGGAAAATACCTGGGCGTGTTCGCCGGCGCGCGACTGACGGGACACACGAGCGGCGACGCGACGGTGATCGCCACGCTGATGAACGCGCGCGGCCTGATGGAACTGGTCTTCCTGTCGATCGGGCTGCAACTGCGCATCCTGCCGCAGAACGTCTACACGATGCTGGTGATCTTCGCGCTGTTCACCACCGCGATCACCGCGCCGCTGTTGCGCCACCACCTGCGCCCGGTGGCGGGCGGCGCGACGGAATCGGTGTAGGGCGAGGCGACGGCCAAGGCTCAGTGCAGACTACGGCGCCCGCCACTCTGGCCGACTCAACGGAACGGGATTTCATGCCGTATGACAGCGATTACTTCATATAACGAAGCGTCGCCTGCCACGCCCGCGCCGTTCAATGTGTGCCGTGCAGGGGCTGCGTGAACCCCCTGCCCGTTATCGACCGGCGGCCGCGCCAGATCAAGTCAGGTTGGCAAACACCGGCTGGTTCCTGACGCTCTCACGCTGGCGCATTCTCGCGTACCAGGCTCGAAGCGCCTCGCACTCCTCGGGCACCGGCAGCTTCACAAGCATCGCAAAGATCAGACCGCCGATGACGGTGATGTCGGCCATCGAGAACGCCTCGCCCGCGACATACGGCTGGCTTTGCAGAATGGCATCGAAGTAGCGCATGCCCCTCAGCGCCTTGTCGCGTTGGCGGAACCCCCATTCCGGGTTTTGATACGTCTCGACGTCGGGGCCCAACCCCGGCGTGCCGTGATGGAAATAGACGCTGATGGCATCGAGCAGCTCCAGCTCGGCGCGCTTGCTCATCATGTGGATGATGCCCTTTTCGCGTGGCGTGCTGCCGGTGAGCGTGGGCGCGCCATCGAGCGCGTCGAGGTATTCGGTAATGGCCGTGCACTCGGCAATACAGGTGCCATCATCGAGCTCCAGCACCGGCAACGTACCCGAATAATTCTTGCCGGCGATGAACTCGGGCTTTTTGTGCTCGCCCTTGTAAAGATCGACCATCACGAACTCGACGCGCGATTGCAGCCCTTTTTCGGCCAGCGCGATACGCACGCGGGTCGGATAGGGCCCTGTCGGGAAATCGTGGATCTTCATCAGGGGCAGTCGGGCTGCATCGAAATCGACGTTGCTGGAAGTCATTGCGGGGCGCTCCGTAGTCGGTTGCACTGGGTCGGACGACGTGAAAACCAGGTCGCCCACGAATCTACCTAACGTTTGTTAGGTTAACCATATAAGGTACAATCCGGGGTGTCAACACCCCTTTCCCGTGCGCGGAGACTGAAGCAGTGACGAACGACGCGAGCTCGAACTCGAGAGAAAGAATCCTGGCGGCCGCCACGAGGCTCGCGCAGACGCACGGCTACGGCGGGTTGAACTATCGGGATCTCGCCAGCGAGGTGGGGATCAAGGCCGCGAGCATCTACCACCACTTCGAAAGCAAGGCCGATCTTGGCGCAGCGGTAGCGAGGCGCTATTGGGAGAACTCGGCGGCGGCGCTGGACGACATGCTGGCCAACTCGCGCGATCCGCTGGATTGCCTGCGTCGCTATCCGGATACCTTCCGCAAGGCGCTCGAGACCGGCAACCGCCTGTGCCTTTGCAGCTTCATGGCCGCCGAAACCGACGATCTGCCGGAAGTCGTGATGAAAGAAGTCCTGGCCTTCGCCGACGTGAATGTCGCGTGGCTGAGCAAGGCTCTGTCCGCGGCGGCCGTGGTCGGCGCCCGGGAGTGCAAACAGCGGGCACGGGCCATCTTCGCGGCCATCGCCGGCGCGCAGCTCATCGCGCGGAGTCGCGCCGATCTCTCGCTCTATGACGCGCTGATCGACAATTATCGTAAAGCGGGGCTGTTGCCTGCGTAGCAGGGCAACGGTGACGCGGCGTCGAGTGACGTCGAACGTTCGCGAACGCGCGATGGTCAATCGTGCGACCCACTGGCAGCGTTTGCAGACGGACCGCCGCGATCACCGGCTGGCCGAAGCGACAGGTTTTTCGTACAGGGACCAGACAATACCGTCCGTTTTCAATCCGACGCGGACAAAGCGCAGCGACTCGTAGTAAGCGCAGAGCTTCGTGTTTTCGGCGCCGCAGTCGAGTCGAAGCAAACGCCGGTTCAAGCGGCTCACCTCATGAGCGCACCAGTCGAGCATGAAGCCGCCGAGCCCGAGCCCGTTGAAACCTCGCCGCACGCAAAGCCCATGCACGTAACCGGCGATCGGCGCTTGCGGCCCCCAGTGCCTGTCCTCGTCGAAGTCGAGCGAGAACGTGCCGACCAGCGCGCCATCCTGTTCGACGACGTACACGGCTTTCTCGGCGACATGGTTTCGCACCCACCGCTCGGAAAAACCGTCGCCTTCCCTGCCCCACACGTAGTCGCCGTGCGCGACTTTCCTGGCATGTGCATCGTTCCGGATCTGTGTCAGCACCGGGACATCGTCTGCCGTCGCTCTGCGGACGTTCTTTGAGATCATCGCTCGCTTCTCCGTTATGTCGGAGCTACCATGCTGGTGCACCACGTGACTGCGCTGACTCTAGCCGCGCGCCCGGCACTCATGGCTGTCTTTATCTAGCGCTGCGCTAATCATGACTCACTTGCTTGAGCCACGCGTTCAATTCACGCGTACGATCCCGTGTTCTATCGATTTCGCAAGTCAGTAGATCAAGATTACGATCCGCGCCTGCCTCGTTTATCAGATACCAAGCGGAACACTCGTCGTCGATGAAACGGAGCCATTGCCGCTGTGCCGCGACAAATTTCACCTTGAGTGCCGGATAGTCGACGTACTCGTCACGTGGCCGAGACAGCGACTTCAGAACCTTTTGGTAAGTACGGTTCAATTCGCCATCGACTCGCTGCAACTCATCTTGACTACGCTGCAGCAAGCACTCGGGAGCCACGCTATCCGGTGCGCAGCTCTGTGCTTGCGCAGCGGTGAACCACGACAACGTCAGCGCCATGACGACGCCGAGCGCCGCGCGACGCGGGCTGAACGCCGATGCGCGGATATGCATTCTTGCTCCCATTCCTGTTTTCCCGTTCATACGGCGACCGGAACATTTCCCGCGTCGATCGGGTTCGACAAAATCTCCGTCAGAAACCCCACTCATCTACGGATGAAACGTCTCGCCCCGCTTCAGCATGTCGATGAATTCCGCGATTTTGCGTGCCCGTGTTTCAGGCTTCCTGGCGTGCTGTATCCGGAACAGGATCGCATAGCGATTACGGCTGTTCAGCGTCGCAAAAAATTTCGCGGCTTTCGGATTGGCGTCCAGAGCCGCCTGCAAGTCATCAGGCACGATCGAATTGCTGGCCGACGTATAGGCAGCCTCCCAGCGGCCGTCTTGTTTGGCCTTCTCGATTTGACGCAGGCCGGCCGGGCGCATCCTGCCGGCGACGATCAGCGCTTCGGCCTTGTCCTTGTTGATTTTGGACCAGATGCTCTTCGCCGAACGCGGGGTAAAGCGTTGTAACCAGTATTGCTCGCTCTCGGCCTTCTTCTGACCATCGATCCAGCCGTGGCAGAGGGCGCTTTCCACCGCCTCTTCATAGGTGACGGTTCGCTGCCCCGCGCCTTTTTTCGCGAGCCGCAGCCATGCTCCGGTCGACGTGCCGCCGTTTTGCTCCAACCAGCTTTCCCATTCAGCCTGACTGGCAAACGTCAGAACGCCTTCGGTCATGTCACGATCCAGAATGGTTGCGTTTTCAACGACTAAAAAGCCGCCGCTCAACGAATGAGCGGCGGCCACCAAAACACTCCACCCCGCAAAACCGCGTCAAACAATCCGGTTCAACGCATCGGCAAACCGCTTCACCGCGCCATCGACATCATGCAGCTTGTCGAGACCGAACAACCCGAGCCGGAACGTCTTGAAGTCCTCCGGCTCGTCGCATTGCAACGGCACGCCCGCCGCGATCTGCAAACCGACATCGGCGAATTTCTTCCCGGTGCGAATCCCGTCATCGTCCGTGTAGCTCACCACGACACCCGGCGCCTCGAACCCTTTCGCGGCCACGCTCCTGAACCCCTTCTCCGTCAGCAGCGCACGAATGCGCTCGCCGAGCTCGAGCTGTTCCGCCTTCACCTTGTCGAAGCCGTATGCGTCGGTTTCCTTCATCACGTCGCGCAGCGTCGTGAGGCTGTCCGTGGGCATCGTCGCGTGATACGCGAACCCGCCGCCCTCGTACGCTTCCATGATCTGCAGCCACTTGCGCAGATCGCACGCGAAGCTGGTGCTGGTCGTCGCATCGATACGCTCGCGTGCGAGCGGGCTCAACATGACCATCGCGCAGCACGGCGACGCGCTCCAGCCCTTTTGCGGCGCACTGATCAGGATATCGACGCCGCTCGCCTGCATGTCGACCCACACGGTGCCGGACGCGATGCAATCCAGCACGAACATGCCGCCGACCGCATGCACGGCATCGGCCACCGCGCGCAGGTACGCATCGGGCAGCATGATCCCGGACGCGGTTTCGACGTGCGGCGCGAACACGAGATCGGGTTTGTTTTCCTTGATCGCGGCGACCACTTCGTCGATCGGCGCCGGCACATAGGCCGCCTGCCTGCCCGCTTCGACCGGGCGCGCCTTCAGCACCGTCGTCTCGGACGGAATGCTGCCCATGTCGAAGATCTGCGACCAGCGAAAGCTGAACCAGCCGTTGCGGATCACGAGGCATTTCTTGTTCGTCGCGAACTGTCGCGCCACGGCTTCCATGCCGAACGTCCCGCTGCCCGGAACGATCGCGACCGATTTCGCGTTGTAGACTTTTTTCAGCGTGGCGGAGATGTCGCGCATGACGCCCTGGAAGCGCTGCGACATATGGTTGACCGAGCGATCGGTGTACACCACCGAATATTCGAGGAGCCCCTCGCGGTCAACATCGGGAAGTAAACCTGGCATGCTCGCCTCCGGTGAAAGATGAACGATGGAATCAGGACAAGCAGCGTCTTCGATTCGATACTGCTCTGCACCATGCAAATGCGTCATTTCCTCGACGAAAGCAGATTCTAACGAACGCCAACGGACGATTGGCGCCTATTTTGTCGGCCGCCGGGGTCGGTGTTCGCCCATGCCGGCCCATGCCGCGCCCATCGCCCTGTTCGGAGTAAGGGTTAACGACGCGTGCGGCAACCGCCTCATAACATGTCGACCAGGCCCTTCACGACGGAAACTTCGATGACCTCCTCTCCCGCATCGTCACTGCAGTCGTCCACCGATCCGGCGCTCGCCGCGCGCATCGACACGGCCCTGTCCCGCCAGCTCGACACGCAGCGTCTGGTCGGCGCGGTCGTCCTCGTCGCCCGCGACGGCGAGCTCGTCTATCGCCGCGCGGCCGGGTTCGCGGATCGCGAATCGCGTACGCCGATGCGCGAGGACACGCTGTTCCGGCTCGCATCGGTGACGAAGCCGATCGTGTCGGCAGCCGCGATGGCGCTCGTCGCGCAACGCAAGCTGTCGCTCGACGAAGACATCGCGCGCTGGCTGCCCGAATTCCGTCCGGCGCTGCCCGACGGCCGCGTGCCGACGATCACGGTGCGCCAGTTGCTCGTGCATACCGCCGGCCTCGACTATCGTTTCAACGAAACCGACGCGAACGGCCCCTATGCGCGTGCAGGTGTCTCCGACGGGCTCGATGGCGCATCGATCACGCTCGCCGAAAACCTGCGCCGGATCGCGAGCGTGCCGCTGCTGTTCGCGCCCGGCACCAGCTGGAACTATTCGCTGTCGATCGACGTCATCGGTGCGCTGATCGAAGCCGTCTGCGGCGTGCCGCTCGCCGATGCGATCGATGCGCTCGTGCTGCGCCCGCTCGGTGCGCGCGACACGAGCTTCGTCGCACGCGATCCGGCGCGGCTCGCCACGCCGTACGTGAACGACACGCCGCAGCCGCACCGGCTCGCCGAGAACGAGACGGTGCCCATCGACGAAGGGTTCGTCGGCGTCACGTACTCGCCGTCGCGCGCGCTGAATGCACACGCGTTCCCGTCGGGCGGCGCCGGGATGGTCGGCACCGCGGGCGACGTGCTGACGGTGCTGGACACGCTGCGCGCGGGCGGCGGCACGATCCTGCCGGCTGAGCTGGTCGACGAGATGGGCCGCGTACAGACCGGCGATCGGGAATTGCCGGACCTCCCCGGCGCGGGCTTCGGGATCGGCTTCTCGGTGCTGCGCGACCCGCGGGCGGCCGCATCGCCGGAATCCGTCGGCACGTGGCGCTGGGGCGGCGTCTACGGTCATTCGTGGTTCGTCGACCGCGCACGCGGGCTCACCGTCGTGTCGCTGACGAACACGCTCTACGAAGGGATGAACGGGCAGTACACGCTCGATCTGCGTGATGCCGTCTACGACGCGCGATAACCCGCCCGCGCAACGAAAAAAGGCCCGACAAGCGTCGGGCCAACGGGTTTGAGACACTAGGAGAATCCCGCCCACCCCATACCGGGCGGTCACGCCGCGCTACACGACGTTCTTTTCGACGATCGGCCGGTTTTCGAGCACGCGCGCCCAGCCGAGCGACGACAGGTCGAGCGTGTCGTAACGCCCGCCCAGAATGAGTTCGCTGACGCCCCGCCCCGTCGCCGGTCCTTGCTGCAGCCCGTGGCCGCTGTAGCCGTTCGCGAACACGACGTTGTCGAGTTCGGGGTGGTAGCCGATGATCGCGTTGTGATCGAACACGTTGTACTCGTAGTAACCGGACCAGCAATTCTCGACGCGCAGCGCCTCGAATTCCGGCACGCGGTGCGCGAGCGTCGGCCAGATCACGTCGTCGAACAGGTCGTGGTCGACTTCGTCGAGCGGCAGGTCGTCCGGGTCGCGATCCGGGCTCGGCGACGTGCCGCAGATATACGTGCGCCCTTCCGGCCGGAAATACACGCCGGTCGGATCGATCAGCAGCGGGCAATCGGCGAGCTTCGCCGGCGACGACACGTTGAAGATGCTGCGCCGCCGCGCATACACGGGAATGTCGATGCCCATCATCGACGACAGCGTGCGCGTCCATGCGCCGGCCGCGTTGATGAGCGTGTCGCACGCGTAACGCTCGCCGTCGCCCGTCACGACATGCGTGATCCTGCGGCCGTCGCGCACCACGTCCTTCACGTCGGCCGGCACGTAGCGCGCGCCGAGCGCCTGCGCCTTCTTGCGCAGCGCCTGCACGAGCCCGTAGCCGTCGAACCAGCCTTCGCCGCTCACGCCGTACGCGCCCGACACGAGATCGTCGACGTTCAGCCACGGAAACTTCGCGCGCAGCGCGTCGCCGTCCATCAGCCGGATATCGGCGCCGAGGCGCGTCTGCAGCGCATGGTTCTCGCGCAGCGTCGCGTCGCCGGCCGGCGTCGCGAGGAACAGGTAACCGCCTTCGTGCAGATCGATCGACGGCCGGTTGCCGTCCACTTCGAGCCGCTCGCCGATCGTGCGCAGGAACTCGATGCCGAACAGCGACATCTCGATCGACAGCGGCGTGGAGAACTGCTGGCGAATCGACGCGGCCGACAGCGCCGACGACGATCTGGCATAGGTGGGGTCGCGCTCGATGACGGTCACGGCGACCGTGGGATCGGTGGCGCGCAGGAAATAAGCGATCGAGCTGCCGATCACACCACCGCCGACGATGACGACTTGAGAACTCACGACTGACTCCGGTTGCACGTAAAAGGCTCAGGGCCTGTGGGTGATTCGCGCCGCGACTCGCGCGGCGTGCCGCGGGCAGGCTTCGTGGACGATCGCTTCGGCTATTTCAGCACGTCCGGCATCGCCGCGAAAGCCCGCGCGCGGGTTGCGTTCAGTCCGCCGACTGGGTCGTGACGGGCTGCCACGCGGCGTTCTTCACTTCATACAGCGTCGAGCTCGGATTCTTCAGGTCGCCCGTGTTCGTGAACGCGATGGTGCCCGTGATGCCGTCGTAGCGCGTGCCCTTCAGCGCGCCGTTGAAATCGGCCGGCTTCGTCGAGTTCGCCTTCTGCATCGCGTTGATCGCGATCCACGTCGCGTCGTACGCGAACGGCGCATACGCGAGCATGTCGACGCCGTACTTCTGCTTGAATTTCGTTTCGAACAGCTTGCCCTTCGCGAGACGCGACAGCGGCTGCCCGTATTCCCACACCGATGCGCCTTCGGCCGCATTGCCGGCCAGCTTGATGAAGTTCGCGTTCATCACGCCGCCGCCCGCGAGGAACTGCGCGCGGATGCCGAGCTGGCGCATGCGCTTCACGAGCATCGCGGCCTGTGCATCGAGGCCGCCGAAGAACACGAGATCGGCGTTGGTGCTCTTGATCTTCGTGAGCTGCGCGCTGAAGTCGACGGCCTTGTCGTTCGTGAATTCGCGCGTGACGATCGTGCCGCCGTTCGCCTTCACGGCCTTCTCGAATTCGTCGGCTTCGCCCTGGCCGAACGCGGTGCGATCGTCGATGATCGCGATGCGCTTCGCCTTCGTCACGCTCGCGGCGTACGCACCGGCGTTGCCCGCGTTTTGCGTATCGGTCGCGATCACGCGGTACACGGTGCCGAGCCCGGCGCGCGTGATGTCGGGATTGGTCGCCGACGGCGTGATCATCGGAATGCCGGCCTTCGCGTAGATCTTCGACGCGGGCAGCGTCGTGCCCGAATTGAAGTGGCCGATCACGACGGCCACCTGCGTGTCGGCGAGTTGCTGCGCGGCCTGCACGCCGGTGCGCGGATCGCTCTGATCGTCCTGCGACGCGATGACGAACTTCACCGGCTTGCCGCCGACCATCGTGCGCGCGGCATTCGCTTCGTCGACCGCCATGCGCACGCCGTTCTCGATGTCCTTGCCGTAGGCGGCGCCGCCGCCCGTCAGCGGGCCGGCCACGCCCACCTTGACGATCGTCTCCTGCGCATGGGCCGCGCCCGTCTGGAACGCGAGAAGCGCGGCGGTCAGGGCGACGCCGGAAAGCGAACGAATGTGGAACGTCATGGCTGTCCTTCTGCTGGGGATCGGGATGCAACGCGCGATCGGCGCGCGTCGGCAACCTCCTGCGCGCCGGCGATGGCGTGCGCCGCCGAGGCGCCATGCGCCCGACCGGCTGGCCGTTCACCGTGGTTCCGTCTCCGAAGAACCTTTCATCGCGAAAGAGGTAAATGGATTGTGGGTAGCCAATACCCGTGCAGCAAACGAAATATCGGAACTATGTTGTGAGATTTGGTCATCAAGTTCCGTGGTCATGGCCGCTCCGCGGCCCGTACGACGGTGAGCCGGGATGGAAGTCCGCGGCAGGAGACAGCGGCTGCGCCGCCGGGTCGGGGCCGGTCGTGGTCATGCCGGCAACGCATCATCGTTGCGATGCCGGCCCGGCCGGCCTTCGCGACGCCCCTTGCGGGCGCCGCGTCATCGGTCAGTGCCGATCGGTGCCCGTGTGGTTGCGCACCGCATCGGCCGCCTCGCCGGCCTTCTCCTGAAGCTTGCCGGCCTGCTGTTCGGCCACGCCTTCCGCTTCGGTCTCGCGGTCGCCCGTCACCTTGCCGAGTGCTTCCTTGACCGAACCCCTGACCTGTTTGAGCTTGCCTTCGATGCGATTCCTGTCCATGGTCATCTCCTGCGATGGTTTGAGGGAGAGCCGGCGATGCGGCGCCTTCCGTCGCACCGCCGAGTGGACAGGATCGCAAGCGGGGCGCCGCGCGAGGTAGATGCGGATGCACCAATCCACATGGTGCATTCGTACCGCCGCGCTTGTATGTTCAGTACTGACCAGTACGGTAAAGTCTGGTGGTAGCCAGACGAGACCGTGCAGTTTGCCCCGCGCTTGGGTGTTGGAGCCCGTGACTGAGTACAAAACGCACGGTTGCCGTGCTG
>NZ_JACFYV010000189.1:0-13086 GCF_016759955.1 Burkholderia sp. KCJ3K979 | reverse complement strand
CGTCGGGCACGCAGGGCAGGCGGCGCCCGATTCGTCCGCCGCGGCGAGCGCCGGGCCGTGCGTCGCGGACGCGCTGCCGCCCGCCGACGCGCGCCTGCAGGACGTCGCCGCCTCCGCGATCGCCGCCGCGCTCGCGCGTCATGGCGGCAACGTGTCCGCCGCGGCGCGCGCGCTCGGCGTCTCGCGCAACACGATCTACCGGAAGATGCCGGCCGCCGACGCGGGACGCCAGCCGTCGTCCGACGAAGACTGACGCGCGCGGCCGTCGCGCGGTGCGCGACCTGTCACAGCCGGTGTGTCAAGTTGCAACACCGGTGTTCAACGATTCAACACTTGTGACCACTCGCGGACATCGTGCCGCCGGGGTGGCGGACCGCATTCGCGCGGATCGTGTCGGCTATTCGTAAGGATTCCGCCTCGATGCCCGGATGGCGGCCGTCTACCGCCGCCGCGCCGCCGCAATACGCGTTCGGCACGCTCCTTGCTGAATAGAAATCGACCGCTCGCTTGCCGCGGTCGTTCGATTCATCCAGCAACGCATCAACTCATCAACTCATCAACTCATCAACTCATCAACTCGACAGGAGACACACCATGCAGTGGACGACACCGTCTTACACCGACCTGCGCTTCGGCTTCGAAATCACGATGTACATCGCCAACCGCTGATCGCCGTGCGTGCCGCCCGTTTCGCCGTGGTCGGCGCGGGCGGCCTCGGGAGCTGACGCCCATGAAGATCAAGATACTCGGCTCGGGAGCCGGCGGCGGGCTGCCGCAATGGAACTGCAATTGCGCGAACTGCCGTCGTGCGCGCAGCGGAAGCGGCCACGTGCTGCCGCGCACGCAGTCGTCGATCGCGGTCAGCGACGACGGCGTCGACTGGGTCCTCGTCAATGCGTCGCCCGACATTCTTTCCCAGTTGCGCGCGGCGCCGGACCTGCAACCGGCGCGCGCGATCCGCGACAGCGGCATCGCCGCCGTCGTGCTGTGCGACGCGCAGATCGATCACGTGACGGGCCTGCTGATGCTGCGCGAGCGCTCGACGCCGCTGCCGCTCTACGCGAGCGCGCCGGTGCTCGACGACCTGTCGACCGGCTTGCCGCTCGTGCCGCTGCTCGGCCATTACTGCGGCGTCGCCGCGCGCCCGATCGTGCCCGGCGAGCCGTTCGCGGTGCCGGCGGCGCGCGGCATCCGTTTCACCGCGATCGCCGTCGACAGCAAGCCACCGCCTTATTCGCCGCGACGCGCGTCGGCCGCGCCTGGCGACAACATCGCGCTGTCGATCGAGGACGTCGCGAGCGGGCGGCGCGCATTCTATGCGCCGGGGCTCGCGTCGGTCACCGACGACGTGCGCGCGGCCATGGACGGCGCCGATCTCGTGCTGGTGGACGGCACGTTCTGGACCGGCACCGAGATGATCGATCTCGGCCTGTCGCGCAAGCACGCGGCCGACATGGGGCATCTCGCGCAGTGCGCGGAACCCGGGCAGCCCGGCATGATCGACTGGCTCGACACGCTTCCCGCCCACACGCGCAAGGTGCTCACGCACATCAACAACACGAACCCGATTCTCGATCCGCATTCCGTCGAGCATGCGCACCTGCGCGCGCACGGCATCGACGTCGCGCACGACGGCATGCAATTCCAGGTCTGACGATGAACGCACCGATCCCCGCTACGGCGTTGCACGCGACGCCCTGGACCGCGACCGAATTCGAGGCGCGCCTGCGTGCGCTCGAATCGCGCTATCACATTCATCATCCGTTCAACCGGCGTCTCAACAGCGGCGCCTGTTCGCCCACGCAGATCCGCGGCTGGGTCGCGAACCGCTTCTACTACCAGATCTGCATCCCGCTCAAGGATGCGGCGATCCTGTCGAACTGCCCTGACCGCGAGACGCGGCGCCGCTGGATTCAGCGGCTGATCGATCACGACGGGCAGGGCGACAACGCAGGCGGCATCGAGGCGTGGGTGCGGCTCGGCGAAGCGTGCGGCCTCACGCGCGACGAGCTGTGGTCGCTCGAACACGTGCTGCCCGGCGTGCGTTTCGCGGTGGATGCGTACGTGAACTTCGCGCGGCGCGCGCCGTGGCAGGAAGCCGTGTGCTCGTCGCTGACCGAGATGTTCGCGCCGCAGATCCATCTCGACCGGCTCGCGGGCTGGCCGTCGCATTACCCGTGGATCGAGCCGGCCGGGCTGCATTACTTCCGCAGCCGCGTGCCGCTCGCGCAGCGCGACGTCGAGCATGGGCTCGCGGTGACGCTCGCGCATTTCACGACACCGGAGGCGCAGCAGCGCGCGCTCGGCATTCTGCAATTCAAGCTCGACATCCTGTGGTCGATGCTCGACGCCGTCGAAAAGGCCTACCCGTTATGAACGCGATCGAAGCCGCCAGCGGCGTGCCGCTGCGCCCCTGCCTCAGGGGCATGTACCGCCTGCAATGGGAGGCGGCCCAGGATGCGTACGTGCTGCTCTATCCGGAGGGCATGGTCAAGCTGAACCCGAGCGCCGGCGAGATTCTCGCGCGCTGCGACGGCACGCGCGAACTGGACGACATCATCGGCGAGCTCGAGCGCCTGTTCATGCAATCGGATCTCGCGACCGATGTGTACCGTTTTCTCGATCATGCGCGACTGCGCGGCTGGCTGGACTGACATGACGCCCGACACCCCCCGTCCGTCCGCGCCGCTGTGGCTGCTCGCGGAACTCACGTACCGCTGCCCGCTGCACTGCGCGTTCTGCTACAACCCGGTCGACTTCGCGACGCACGGCGCGGAACTCGACACCGATGCGTGGCGCACGGTCATCAGCGACGCGCGCGCGCTCGGCGCCGCGCAGATCGGCTTCTCGGGCGGCGAGCCGCTGCAGCGCGGCGACCTCGAGACGCTCGTCGCGCATGCGCGCGGGCTCGGCTTCTATACGAACCTGATCACGTCGGGCATCGGGCTGAACGTCGCGCGCATCGAGCGGCTCAAGGCCGCCGGGCTCGACCACATCCAGTTGTCGCTGCAGGATTCGACGCGCGAGCTGAACGATTTCCTGACCAGCACGCGCACGTTCGAACTGAAGCGCGACGTGGCGCGGCTGATCAAGGCGCACGCCTACCCGATGGTGCTCAACTGCGTGCTGCATCGCTACAACCTGCCGCACGTGGGACAGATCATCGAGATGGCGCTCGATCTCGGCGCCGACTACCTGGAGCTCGCGAACACGCAGTATTACGGCTGGGCGATGCTCAATCGCGACCAACTGATGCCGACCGTCGAGCAGGTGCGCGAGGCGGAGGACACGGTCAACCGCTATCGCAAGCTGATCGGCGAGCGTTGCAAGATCCTGTTCGTCGTGCCCGACTATTTCGAGCGCCGCCCGAAGGCCTGCATGAACGGCTGGGGTTCGGTGTTTCTCGGCGTCGCGCCGGACGGTACCGCGCTGCCGTGCCATGCCGCGCGGTCGCTGCCGGGGCTCGCGTTGCCGAACGTACGCGACCGGTCGCTGCGGGACATCTGGTACGACAGCGACGCGTTCAACGCGTTTCGTGGCGACGACTGGATGCGCGAGCCATGTCGCACGTGCGACGAGCGGCATGTAGATCACGGCGGTTGCCGGTGTCAGGCCTACCTGCTGGCCGGCGACCCGCGGGAGGCCGACCCGGTGTGCGCGAAGTCCGCCCATCACGGTCAGGTCGAACAGGCCGTGCAGTTCGCGCGACGTCGTGCGCCGAGCGACGAACAGCCGCTGGTTTTTCGCAGCAAGGAGAATTCGCTCGCGCAATGCGGCGCGGCGTGCGATTGCTGACGAGGCGCGGCCCAGGACGACGGCAGGGGAAACACGGCACCGCGCTCGTCGAACCGGAAACCGATGCGGCCGGGTGGTCGCCGCGCGTGTCGCTGCCGCCCGGCAGCGGCTATCCGCGCCTCGATGCCGCGACGCGCGATGCGGTACTGGCAAGCCGCTGCGCCGCGCAGGTAGAAAACGGCACGCCGACGCCGATGCGAGCGCGCGTGCCGATCACGTTCAATCTCGATGAATGACCGGGTACGTTGCCGCGATTACCCGTCATCCGCCTTCGCCTGCAAATCCTTCAGCCCCTGAATCACGACCAGCAGTGCGCGCCCGTGCTCGTCCGAGCCGTCCCACGCGTCGACGATCGCGTCGCGCAGCAGGTCGTTGTATCGGCGGCGCGACGGCTCGGTATCGACACCATAGAAACTGCATAGCTTGTTGAATGGCGCGCTACGGCGCAGCCGGTGCCCGTTCGACAGCCGAAGGCGCGATACGGTGGGCTGGCTGACCCCGGAAAGTCGCGCGATTTCGCTGGACGAGCGTGTATCTGCCATCAGGCGGCGCAACAGGTCTTGAACGGGAAAATCCTGGTCCGGGGCTTCCATGCGATGCATTATACCTATACAGTTACGGCTGTTGAATGGGCTTGCTGTCAGCAGCGAGGCTGTATCCCGAGAAAGTTGATGACACTGAAACACCTCCCTCCCACGTTCTGCTGGACCAAGATCGGTACCGAGTCCGGCGAGGAACTGCCGACCGTCGTGCTCCGCAAGGAATGGGAGCGCCGGCTCGGGGGCGGGCGTTTTCTGTGGGGCATCAACCAGCCGCTCGGCAGCAGCGCGCAAGTCGCCGCGCATCGCACGGGTTCGTTGCTCGCGCTGTTTTCGCCGGTCGCGTCGCGTCCGCGTGCGGGCGCGCGCAAGGACGCGCTGCTGTGGAATGCGTGGGTCGACGCCAGCGGGCAGGTGCGGCCGTTGCCGCCGCATACGTTCATCGCCAGCCGCTCGACGTTGCCGTCGGGCCGGCGTCGCGAGCAGCACTACGCGCTCGTGTGCGCGTCGTCCACCGCGCTGACGGTCGGCACGCAGTTGCGCGTGTTTCCCGACCACCTGCGCAGCGTGAGCACCGGCAAGCCGCTGGGCGCCGCGCAAGGGGCGGCCGTGGTCGACTGCATCGGGCGGGCGAAGGAGCAGACGGGCAAGAGCTACCCGCTCGCGCTGTCGGTCGAGCTCGAGGCGCCGTATTTCGTGCGGCTTGCGCAGCCGTGCGTGCTGAAGGCGCGCGATCTCGCGGAAGTGAACAAGGCCACGCGCGCGGGCGATTTCGATCGCTTCGTCGAGCTGGTCGCGCGCCTGCGCGGCCGTTCGCCGACGGATGCCGTGCGCGGCGTCACGCGCGATCTGTTCGACGTGCCGCCGCTCGAAACGGCCGCCGCGTATGTCGCGCCCACGCATGTCGCGCGCCTGCGCAACCGGCCCGCGGCCGAGCATCCGCGCGATCTCACCGGCGATCTGTTCGACCTGTCGCCGGGCGAAGCGGCCGCGTTCGCGGGGTTGGCGCATCCGCGCGTCGGGCGCGCGTGACGCCACGCGCGTAGCCGTTCGCGCAAGAATTTGTTGCAATCTCGCCGTAGCGGAGCGGCGAGCGCGGAGCGACAATCGGCACGAAGCGCGCGGTGCGGCGGCCGATGCGTCGACACGCGACGGCTCGTGGTTCATGCCGCCGACATGCGTACCACGCACACTGAGCGTCGGCGTGCTTCACACTGCAATCCCGAGGGAGGAGTGTCGATGTCGACCCACATCTGTTCGCCGGAAGCACAGGCTGCACAACGCTTCGTCGAAGCGACGCGCAACGTCGACCAGGCGTTTCGCGCGGTGCGCGGCGAAAGCGACGACGACGGCTCGTCGGCCGAATACGCCCGCGCGATGTCGCGTCTCGATCGCGCGCTCGACGAGCTGGCGCGTGCGCAGGAATTCTTCGATCGCGTCGTCGGCGCGGACACCACGCACGGCAACTGACGGCTTCGTCGTTTCTCTTTTCGCGCGTCGGGCGGCGCGCGTTCATCTTCTTGCCGGGTGTGTTGCCCGGCGTGCCGGTCCATCATCCCGTTTCGATTTTCAGGCCTGGCAGCCTGCGACCGGATAGCCGCCGCTGCAAAGGCTAAGGGCTAGCCGTGCGTCAGCCCGCGCGCGTCATGCCCGGCGCGGACGGCGCGGCACGAGACGCGTAACCGCGATGCTGGAACGACGTCGCGAAGAACCGCATCTGGTAGCGGATCGCATTCGCCCAGTAATCCCACGTATGGCCGCCCGGCCGCTCCGCATAGTCGTGCGGCACGCCGAGCGCGACGAGCCGTTCGTGCAGCGTGCGGTTCGAATCGACGAATGCATCATCGCGGCCGCAATCGATCGTCAGGTCGAGATGCGCGCGCACGAACGCCCGCGCGCTTTCGGCGATCACGTTGCGGTTCCAGAACGACGGATGGCGGTCGGGATCGCCGAACACGTGGGCGATCCCCGGCTCGTCCGTGCAGCAGCGCGGATCGACCGCGCCGCTGATGCTGCCGACCGCGCCGAACGTCTCGGGCCGGTCGAGTGCGATGCGCAGTGCGCCGAAGCCGCCCATGCTGAGCCCGGTGATCGCGCGCGCATGCTGGGTGGCGATCGTGCGGAAATGCAGGTCGACATAGGACACGACTTCATCGCCGACGAAGGTCTCGTAGCGGCTGCCCGAATCGAACGGGCTGTCGATGTACCAGCTTTCGTGTCCGCCGTCGGGCATCACGAGGATCACGTGATAACGGTCGGCGAGCGCGGCGATGTGCGTGTTCGACGTCCAGTCGGTATGGTCGCCGCCCGAGCCGTGCAGCAGATAGACGACGGGGTAACGTTCGCCGTGGTTGTCGCGCGCGTAATCGTCGGGCAGCACGATGGTGGCCTTGAGCGTTTCGCTCATCGCGGCGCTCGGAATCGCGACGACCCGCGCGTGAAAGGCGAAGGCAGGGCTCGTGACGGCGAGCAGCAGAAGCAGCCAGAAAGTACGTGCCAGGCGCATCGATCCTTGCATGTGTCGATCCAGTCCGGCCGGATGCCGGGAAAACCCTGTTCCGGCGACTCTAGCAACCGCGCCTTTCAACCATATTTCGGCGAATCCTACGGGTTGTCAGGCAGACGGCTCGCCTACGATGCGTTCGAGGGTGGCGCGCAATGCGTCGGGCCGCTCGGCCGCGATCAGGTGCCCGCAGCCGGCGATCGTGTCGAAGCCGGCGCAGCGTGCGAGCGCGAAGGCCGGCACGTGCCAGCCCGCGCGCGAGCGTTCGCCGGCGATCAGCCACACGGGATGACGGTCGAACACCTGTGCGAGCGCCGGCAGGTAGCCCGCATCGCCGGTCGTGTCGACCACCGAGCGGCCCATCGCGCGCAGCGTCGATGCCGGCTGATGCGCGAGCCAGCGGCGTGCGTCGTCGAGCTGGCCGGGCGTCGGGTGGTCGATCGCGCCGCGCAGCCAGTCGAGCGGGGCCGCGCGCAGGCCGTCGAGCATCGCATCGGCTTCGCCGGGCGTCATGCGGCCGACCGATGCCGACCAGAACGCATCGTCGAGCGTGAAGTTGCCTTCGACGTTGACGATGCGCCGCATGCGTTCGGGGTGCGCATGCGCGAACAGCATCGCGATCGCGCCGCCGACCGAATGGCCGACGACATCGACCGGCTGCATCCCGAAGTGCATCTCGACGGTTTGTCGCACATGCTCGACTTGCGCGGCAAGCGAGATCGGGTCGGGCGGCGCGGCGCGATGCACGCCGTAGCCGAGCAGGTCGGGGCGCAGATGCGGGCCGTTCCATCCGCGCACGTCGAACGTGCCGATGAAACCGTGAATGAAGACGACGGGCGTGGGCTGGATCATGCGGCGTGTGCTGAAGGAAGCGGCGGCAATTCGAGTTCGGCGAGCAGTTCGTCGAGTTCGAGCAGGTGCGTACGGTCGTGGTCGAGCAACTCGCGCACGAGTTCGTCGAGCGACATGCGGCGGATGCCGTCGCGCAGCCCGCAGCGTGCGAGTTGCGCCGGTTCCAGCGCGGCCACGGTGGCGCACAGCGCGGTGCGCCCGCTGCCGAACGCCGCGACGGCGAGATCGAGCGGCTGCGCGAGGTAGTCGCGTTGCGCGGCGAGCGCGGTGCCGTCGACGGATTCAATCACGGGAAGTTCTGCGGTGCGCACGGCGTCGATGCGCGCGGCGAACACCGCATCGAGATCGCGCAGGTGGCACGCATGTTCGACCAGCGAGAAGCCGGTGCCGGCCGGGCGGCGCGTGGCCAGCGCGGCCGGCACATGCGCCGCATAGGCGGCGAGCCGGGCCGGCATGTGCGCCAGCGCGGCGACGACGTCGGGGAACGGCAGCCGGTGCGGGCACGCGCTGAACACCGCGCCATAGCTGAACAGCGCACCGCCGAGCCGGCCGCGCGCCTGCACGACCTCGTGGCCGCGGCGGCGCATCACGTCGGCGACCATCGCGCCGCAGAACTGGCGGGCCGTCGTGTCGGCTTCGATTTCGGGGAATTTGTGCGCGATCTCGTCCTGGATCGCGCCGATCGCGGCGACGCCGACGCGCGACAGCGCCGCGAACTCGAGATAGCGCTCGGGCTGTTCGATCAGCGCTTCGAGCTGGGCGCCGAGCGGGGTCGAGCGGAAACGGTCGAAACGGGAATGCATGACGAGCCCCGGTCAGTAACGTATCAAAACGATACGTTACTGACCGGGGCTCGTCAACCGGCTCCTCCGGGGCGCGTGCGCCGCCGGCCTGCCGCTCAGCGCTGCTGTCGGGCGTCGACTTCCGCACGCATCCGCGCTTCCTGCTCGCGCAGCTCCGGCGTGAATGCGTCGCCGAAATCCTCCATCTCGAACAGCGGGCGGATCTCGATGTCGGAGTCGCCGGGCATCGGGTTCGGGCAGCGCTTCACCCATTCGACGGCTTCCTCCATCGATTTGACCTGCCACAGCCAGTAGCCGGCGACGAGTTCCTTCGTTTCGGCGAACGGACCGTCGATGATCGAGCGGTTCTTGCCGGAAAAGTGCACGCGCTTGCCGTGGCTGCTCGGGCGCAACCCGTCGGCGGCGAGCAGGATGCCGGCTTTCACGAGTTCTTCATTGAAGCGGCCCATTTCAGCCATGAGTTCGGTGTCGGGCATTTGGCCGGATTCGGAATCGGCGGTGGCTTTGACGATGACCATGACGCGCATTGTCGTTTCTCCTTGAACGGGAATAGGGCGTTTGCCGGCGGTACGACGGCAAAACGATCGGTTACGACAACACGACGCGCGACGGCGACGGGAATCGACATCGCGGGCAAAAAATTCAGCGGCGATCGAAATCGCGAAAGGCGCCGTATCGGCGATGCGTCATGCCGTGTCGGCCTGCTGCGCATCGAGCACGCTGCGAATCCGGGCCGCGAGTTCGTCGCGCCGGTACGGCTTGCCGAGCAGCATCACGCCGGGGTCGAGCCGCCCCGCGTGGAAGATTTCGTCGCGCGTATAGCCGGACGTGAACAGCACCGGCAACGGCGGCTTGCGTAGCGCGGCGCGGCGTCCGAGTTCGCCGCCCTTCACGCGGCCCGGCATGATCACGTCGGTAAACAGCAGATCGATCGGCGTTTCGCTGTCGAGCACGCGCAGCGCGGCTTCGCCGTCGGACGCCGTGATGACCTTGTAGCCGAGCTGCGCGAGCATGTCGACCACCGTCAGCCGGACATCCGCATCGTCCTCGACGACGAGGATCGTTTCGCGGCCGCGCACCGCGTCGTGCTGCGGCGTGCGGGCAGGTTCGTCGGCTGCCTCGTGGCAGCGCGGAAACGTGAGGCGCACGGTGGTGCCCTGGCCGGACGTGCTGTCGATCGACACGTGGCCGCCGCTCTGTTTGACGAAACCGAACACCATGCTGAGCCCGAGCCCGGTGCCTTCGCCGTCCGGCTTGGTCGTGAAGAAGGGTTCGAAGACCCGTTCGAGCACGTCGGCCGTCATGCCGATGCCCGTGTCGGCGATCTCGAACGTCACGTATTCGCCGGGCGGCATCGTTGTGCCGCGCGTGCCGGCCGCGTGGCCGGGCTGCGTGCTGTTGTACGCGGCGATCGTCAGCGTGCCGCCGCCGCGCATCGCATCGCGCGCATTGATCGCGAGATTCAGCAGCGCGTTTTCGAGCTGGTGCCGGTCGGCGAGCACGTTGCCGACGTCGGGCGCCAGCGCGGAGACGATCCGCACGGTTTCGCCGAGCGCGCGGTGCAGCATCTCGTTCATGCCGTCGATCAGCCGGCACGGGTTCAGCGTGGTCGGCGCAAGCGGCTGGCGTCGCGCGAACGCGAGCAGGTGCGACGCCAGTTGCGCGCCGCGCCGCACGGCATTGTTCGCGTTCTCGATCCGCGGCTGCGCGCTCGCATGGGCGCCGAGTTCGACGGAGAGGATCTGCAGGTTGCCGCTGATCACCTGCAGCACGTTGTTGAAGTCGTGCGCGATGCCGCCGGTCAGGTTGCCGATCGCTTCCATCTTCTGGGCGTGACGCAACTGCTCCTCGATCGCCGCACGCTCGGCGATCGCGTCGGTCACGCGCTGTTCGAGCGTTTCAGTCAGCTCGCGCAGCTCGGCATTGGAGGCCTGCAGCGCCGCTTCCGCGCGATCGCGATGGCGCGTGGCGAGCACGCGCTCGGTGGTCTCGACCACGACGGCGAGCACGCCGCCCGGTGCACCCTCGTCGTCGGGCAGCGGGCTGTAGTGCAGATCCATCCAGACATCTTCCGGGCGGCCGCTGCGCAGCAGCACGAGGGCCTTGTCGCGATAGGACAGCGTGCCGCCGGCGAGGCAGGTGTTCATCACGTTTCGGTTGAAATCGGCGACTTCGGGCCAGCCGAGTTCGACCGGCTGACCGAGCAGATACGGGTGACGGCCGCCGGCGAATCCGGCATACGCGTCGTTGTAGATCATGTAGCCGGGGCGGCCCCACAGCATCACCAGCGGCAACGGCGAGGCGAGCACGGTGCGGACGGCCGCGACGAGGCTGGCGGACCAGCCGTCGAGCGGGCCCAGCCCGGTGGCCGACCAGTCGAATGCGGTAATGCGTCGGGCCATGTCGCCCTGCCAGCCGGGGCAAGCGTGATGCTGCGCGAACAACTCGACATGCATGGAAGCGCTCCGATGAGGACATGCGGCCGCGGGCGGTGCGGCAGGTCGCGTAAGCGGGCTCCATTTTAAAGCAGATCGATTCGCGCGGCCGCTGTCACGGAGCGCCTCGGCAAAGCTGGTATGCTGGTCCACACCACGTTTACGCGGAGGGCGCCATGGCTGCTAAGGAAGTCTCGAAGAAGAAGTACCTGAAAATCCTGAACAAACGCCTGCGCGCGGAGCCGGCAGCCCCGGCCGGCGCGTCGTTCGTCTTCTTCCCGCCGGGTGCGAAAGCGAAGCACGCGACGGGCGTCGTGTCCGGCGACGCGCGCAGCAAGCGCGAACTGGCCGTGATGGCCGCGGTCCAGCGCAAGGCGGCCGAAGAGTTCGTCGTCGCCGACGCGTGACGGCCCCTGCGGTACCCCTGTCGTATTACCGCCTCCGCGGCTGACGCGGCGGCGGTTTTGCCGTGAGCGATTGCGCCGGCGAGCACGCGCGGGATGTCTTGCGTGATCGCCGGACCGTGCATCGGCAGAGCGATGTCGAGATCGAGTGCCTGGATTCGGCTCGAAGCAGCTTGAAAACCAACGTTAGCGATCAGGACGCCTCGTCCGCTGCCGCCGCCGGATACCGGCCGCTGCCGCCCGCATCGTCGCCTGCCGCCAGTTGTTCCAGCGCGAGGCCCTTCGTCTCGATCCCGAGCGTCCACACGGCGATGGCCGCCGCGATGAACGACAGCGCGCCGAGCGTGAACACGCCGCCCTGGCCGAACACCGGCAACACGACGCCGACCACGTAAGGCCCGATCAGCGAGCCGATCCGGCCGATCGCCGACGCGAAGCCCGAACCCGTCGCACGCGCCCCGGTGCCGTACAGCTCGGGCGTGTACGTGTACAGCGCCGCCCACATCCCGAACAGGAAGAACTGCATCGCGAGGCCCGTGACGATCAGCAGCGTCGTGCTGCCGCCGTACAGCGCGCTCTGGCCGTACGCGTACGCCATCGCGGCGCCGCCGATCAGCGACGCGATGCAGGTCGGCTTGCGGCCCCAGCGTTCGACGAGCCACGCGGCGCACAGGAAGCCCGGCACGCCGCCGAGCGAGATCAGCACCGTGTAGAACACCGATTTCGTGACTTCGAAGCCGGCCTGCTGCAGCAGTGCGCCGAGCCACGACGTGAGGCCGTAGAAGCCGAGCAGCGCGAAGAACCACAGCAGCCACACCATCACCGTGCGGCGGCGGTACACGCCGCTCCAGATCTCGCGCAGCGCGCCGCGGCCGCGCGCGGCGGCCGGTTCGGCGAGCCGCGACGGCGGCGGCAGCGTCGTGACGCCGGCCGAGCGCATCACCTTCGCCTCGATCGCGTGCATCACCGTGTCGGCTTCCGCGTGCCGGCCCGCATGTTCGAGCCAGCGCGGCGATTCCGGCACGATGCGGCGCACGACGAGCACGAACACGGCCGGAATCGCGAGCAGCGCGAACACGGTGCGCCAGCCGAACTGCGGCAGCACGAAATACGCGACGATGCCGGCCGTGATGAAGCCGAGCGGCCAGAAGCCGTCCATCAGCGCGATCAGGCGGCCGCGTTTCTCGGTCGGCACGAATTCAGACAGCAGCGTCTGCGCGACCGGAAACTCCATCCCCATCCCGATGCCGAGCAGCACGCGGTAGACGATCAGCGCGTCGACGCTCTGCGCGGTCGAGCACAGGTACGACGCGGCGCCCCACAGCACCATGCTCCATTGGAACACGGGCCGGCGGCCGAAACGGTCGGCGAGCAGGCCGGCCACGGCCGCGCCCAGCACCATCCCGAAGAAGCTCGCGCTCGCGACGAGGCCGGCGGCCGCGGTCGACAGCCCGAACTCCTTGCGGATCGAGCCGAGCACGAACGTCATCGTGCCGAGGTCGACCGAATCGAAGAAGAACGCGATCGCGATGATGAAGAAGATGCGCTTGTGATAGCCGGAGAACGGCAGGCGTTCGAGCCGGGCGGCGGCGGAGGCGGGAGCGGTGGCGGCGGGCATGGCGTCCTCTGAAATGAAAAAGGGGCCGCGCAGCGTATGCTCCAGGGCCCCGATGCTTCGTATTCAGTAGACGCGACCACAAACTGCCGCATCAGAGGAAAAGCGCCGCCTGCTTGCCCAAATGCGTCATCGGCGGG
>NZ_JACFYV010000188.1:0-13136 GCF_016759955.1 Burkholderia sp. KCJ3K979 | reverse complement strand
GGGGATACGCGCGGCTCTGCCCACGCGCCGACGATCCGTCGCCGGTCGTGCGCGAGCATGTCGAATGGGCGCTGCGAGCCGCGTGAAGGCGGCGTAAAGTGTCGTCGGCGCGTGGGCAGAGCCGCGCGTATCCCCCGGTCAGGAGAATTCAATGTTCAACGCAGTCATCGACGCGCCGTTCGGCAAGGTCGGCATCCGCACGGATGCCGCGGTGGTGCGCGAGATCGTCTATCTGCCCGAATCGATGAAGTCGGTCGATCCGGATTCGGCGCTCGCGAAGCGCGCCGTGAAGCAGATCGAACGTTATTTCGAGCGCGCGTCCGCACGCTTCGACCTGCCGCTCGCGGACGTCGGCAGCGCATTCCAGCACCGGGTGTGGGACGCGATCAGCGATATCCCGCCCGGGACGGTGTTGACCTACGGCCAGGTCGCGAAGCGGATCGGCAGCGCGCCGCGCGCGGTCGGCCAGGCGTGCGGCGCGAACTATTTCCCGCTCGTGATTCCGTGCCATCGCGTCGTCGCGGCGGGCGGTCTCGGCGGATTCGCGAACCACGACGACAACGGCTATTACCAGCAAGTGAAGCGCTGGCTGCTGACGCACGAGGGCGTGCCGTACTGATGAGCGAACCGATGATTTCCCCCGCCGCCGACAACGACACCGACGCCGCATCGCCCGCGCTGCTCGCGAGCCGCGCATCGATCGACGTGTTCTGCGATGCGTTGTGGCTCGAGCACGGGCTCGCGCGCAACACGCTCGATGCGTACCGGCGCGACCTGGCGCTGTTTTCCCAATGGCTGGCCGCGACGCACGACGCGCCGCTCGACTCGGCCGACGAGGCGATGGTGACGGGCTATATCGCCGCGCGCAGCGACGGCAAGGCGACGTCGTCGAACCGGCGGTTGTCCGTGTTCCGCCGCTATTACGGCTGGGCCGTGCGCGAGCATCGCGCGAGCGCCGATCCGACGCTGCGGATCACGTCCGCGAAACAGGGGGCCCGGTTCCCGTCGACGCTGTCCGAGGCGCAGGTCGAGGCGCTGCTCGGCGCACCCGATATCGGTACGCCGCTCGGCCTGCGCGATCGCACGATGCTCGAGCTGATGTACGCGAGCGGGCTGCGCGTGAGCGAGCTCGTGACGCTGAAGACGGTCGAGGTCGGCCTCAACGAAGGCGTCGTGCGCGTGATGGGCAAGGGCTCGAAGGAGCGGCTCGTGCCGTTCGGTGAAGTCGCGCACGGCTGGATCGAACGCTACCTGCGCGACGCGCGGCCGGCGCTGCTCGGCGCACGCGCGGCCGATGCGCTGTTCGTGACCGCGCGCGGCGACGGGATGACGCGCCAGCAGTTCTGGAACATCATCAAGCGTCACGCGCAGCAGGCCGACGTGCGTGCGCACCTGTCGCCGCACACGCTGCGGCACGCGTTCGCGACGCACCTGCTGAACCACGGCGCCGACTTGCGTGTCGTGCAGTTGCTGCTCGGCCACAGCGACATCTCGACCACGCAGATCTATACGCACGTCGCGCGCGAGCGGCTCAGGACGCTGCACGCGCAGCATCACCCGCGCGGCTGACGCGCGACGCGGGCATGTGGCTCGGCGTGAGCCGCAATGTGGACTCGCGTGCCGTCGCGTCGGCCGCGTCAGACCAGCTCGCGCAGCCGGTGCTTGAGCACCTTGCCGGTCGACGCGGCCGGCAGCGCATCGAGCACGCGGATGTGCGCAGGGCGTTTGTAAGCGGTGAGCCGATCCGCGCACCATGCGTGCAAGGCTGCCTCGTCCGCCGCCGCGCCCGGCACCAGTTCGACGAACGCGAGCACTTCCTCGTTGCCGTCGATCGCGCGGCCGATCACGGCCGCCTGCACGACGTCCGGATGCGCGTTCAGCACCTGCTCGACCTCGACCGGATACACGTTGAAGCCCGAGCGGATGATCAGCTCCTTGCTGCGGCCCGCGATCGTCACCGCGCCGTCCGCTTCCTGCCGCGCGAGATCGCCGGTGCTCAGCCAGCCATCGGCCGACACGGCCGCGCGCGTCGCGTCCGCGTTGCGGTAGTAGCCGAGCATCACGTTCGGCCCGCGCACGCGGATCTCGCCGACTTCGCCCGGCGGCACGTCGCTGCCGTCCGGCGCGACGATCCGTACGTCGACGCCCGGAATCGGCACGCCGACCGAACTGTCCGTGCGCGGCGCGTCGAGCGGCGTTTGCGTGACCGTCGGGCTGCTTTCGGTCATCCCGTAGCCGTTGTGCAGCGGCACGCCGTACACGTGCTCGACGCGGGCCTTCAGGTTCGCATCGAGCGGAGAGCCGCCCGAATACGCGAAGCGCAGCCGCGGCGCGCGCCACGCGTGGCCGTGCGTGTGCAGGTGTTCGAGCAGCTTCGCGTGCATCGCGGGCACGCCCTGGAAGATCGTCACGCCTTCGTCGGCGAGCGCGACCCGGACGGCTTCCGGCGAGAAGCGCGGCGCGAGCCGCAGCGTCGCGCCCGCATACAGGCTGCCGAGGCATACCGACGCGAGCCCGTACACGTGCGACACGGGCAGCACCGTGTAGACGACGTCGTCCGGCGACACGCGGCGCAGCATGCTCGACGTCGCCGCGATGAACAGCAGGTTGCGGTGCGACAGCATCACGCCTTTCGGTGTGCCGGTCGTACCGGTGGTGTAGATCAATGCCGCGCATTGTGCGGCGCTGTCGGCGGCCACCGGCTCGGCGGGCGCGCTCGCGTCGACGTGATACGACCACGCGCCGATGTCGACCGGCAGCGCCGCGGCCGGCGTGGCGCCGAGCCGCTCGGCATGGGCGCGCGCGTCGGGCGATACGTCGGTCGTGAACGCGATCAGCTTCGGGCGCGCATGCGCGGCGATCGCGTCGAGCTCGGCGGCCGACAGCCGCGCGTTCGACACGAGCGCCCATGCGTCGAGGCGGGCGGCGGCGAACAGCAGCACGATCTGCGCGACGCAGTTTTCGGCGACGATCATCACGCGGTCGCCGCCTTGTACGCCGAGACTCGCCAGCCGCGCGGCCGCCGCGTCGACGGCCTGCGCCAGGTCGCCGTACGACAGCCGGCGCGCATCCTCGATCAGCGCCGGCTGCGCGGGCGACTGCGCGGCCCGGTGCGCGGGCACGTCGGCGATGCGGCGCGGCAGCGCGGCGAGCAGCGCATCGACATCGAGCGATTCGGATGAACGGATGGGCGAGGACATGGCGTCTCCAGATGAAGGGCCGGCGGCAGCCGACGATATTTGCGAACGATCGTGCCATGGCGAGACGCGCGCCACAATCAGCCAATCGGGCAATAGCGCTTCACGATGTCTGCAATGATGATGGGCGCAATCGTGACGGCGACGCGGTGGGCCGGCGGAAAACGGGCCGCGAGTATACCGTCGGCGCGGGCTCGCCACTGCGCGCCCGGCGATCGTTCGCCATTAAAATGCCGCCATGAGCAAATCCAGACACGTGTCCGAAACCCCTGCGACCCAGCTGCTGCGCCGTCATGGCGTCGCGTTCGGCGAGCATCCGTACGAATACGTCGAGCACGGCGGCACCGGCGAATCGGCGCGCCAGCTCGGCGTCGACGAGCACAGCGTCGTGAAGACGCTCGTGATGGAAGACGAGCACGCGAAGCCGCTGATCGTGCTGATGCACGGCGACCGCACCGTATCGACGAAGAATCTCGCGCGGCAGATCGGCGCGAAGCGTGTCGAGCCGTGCAAGCCCGAGGTCGCGAACCGCCATTCGGGCTATCTCGTCGGCGGCACGTCGCCGTTCGGCACGCGCAAGACGATGCCCGTCTACGTCGAGTCGACGATCCTCGCATTGCCGACGATCTACCTGAACGGCGGCCGGCGCGGCTACCTCGTCAGCCTCGCGCCGGCGGTGCTCACGTCGCTGCTCGGCGCGCAGCCGGTGCAGTGCGCGAGCGTCGACTGAGGGTTTCACCTTCGTGGCACCCCGCGCCCGTTCGGTAGAATGGGCGCCGTTTCGGCCTGCCGGCTTGCCGCGCCCGGCCGTCCCTTTCCCGATACGTTGAAAGAAGAGTCCTCCGCATGCAGATCCTGCTCGCCGCCCTCGTTGCCTACCTGATCGGTTCGGTGTCGTTCGCCGTCGTCGTCAGTTCCGTGATGGGGCTGGCCGACCCGCGTTCATACGGGTCGAAGAACCCCGGGGCGACCAACGTGCTGCGCAGCGGCAACAAGAAGGCCGCGATCCTGACGCTCGTCGGCGACGCGTTCAAGGGCTGGATCGCCGTCTGGCTCGCCCGGCACTTCGGCCTGCCCGACGTCGCGATCGCGTGGGTCGCGATCGCCGTGTTCCTCGGCCATCTGTACCCGGTGTTCTTCCGCTTCCAGGGCGGCAAGGGCGTCGCGACCGCGGCCGGTGTGCTGCTCGCCGTGCACCCGGTGCTCGGGCTCGCGACCGCGCTGACCTGGCTGATCGTCGCGTTCTTCTTCCGCTATTCGTCGCTCGCGGCGCTGGTGGCGGCCGCGTTTGCGCCGGTGTTCGACGTGTTCCTGTTCGGCATGCCGGGCCACAACCCGATCGCCTGGGCCGTGCTGGCGATGAGCGTGCTGCTCGTGTGGCGTCACCGCGGCAACATTTCGAAGCTGCTCGCGGGGCAGGAGAGCCGGATCGGCGACAAGAAGAAGGCGGCCGCGGACGGCGGCGCGCAGGACGGCGGGAAAGCCTGAGAAAGCGCGGCGCCGGGCGCGCCGCGTGTGCGGGGCCCGGCCGGATGACGCGACGGGCCGGCGGCCGGTCAGTCGCGGAAGTTGTTGAAGTCGAGCGGCGTGTCGGTCACGTCCTTGCGCAGCATCGCGATCGTGCTCTGCAGGTCGTCGCGCTTCGTGCCCGAGATGCGCACCGCGTCGCCCTGGATGCTCGCCTGCACCTTGATCTTGCTGTCCTTCACGAGGCGCACGATCTTCTTCGCGAGGTCGCCCGTCACGCCCTTCTTCACGGTGACGACCTGCTTGACCTTGTCGCCGCCGATCTTCTCGACCTTGCCGTAGTCGAGAAAGCGCACGTCGACGTTGCGCTTGGCCAGCTTGCCGATCAGCACGTCCTTGACCTGGCCGAGCTTGAAATCGTCGTCGGCGAACAGCGTCAGCTCGCGTTCCTTCTGCTCGACGCGTGCGTCGGAGCCCTTGAAGTCGAAGCGCGTCGAAATTTCCTTGTTCGACTGCTCGATGGCGTTCTTCACTTCGATCATGTTCGCTTCGGAAACGACGTCGAACGATGGCATGGCATTCTCCCTTGAGATGCGGGCACCCGGCTCACGCACGGGCACTCGCTATAATTGCGGACTGTTTGCCATTTTACCGATGCCCCTCCGTTTGCCCAAGGCCGGCCATGCGCCGCCCGGGCCGACGTGACCGCGAATGCCGATGCCCCCTGACGATTCCGCCCTGTCGCTGCTTCCCGACCATCCGCTCGCCGCGCACAACACGTTCGGCATCGCCGCGCGTGCGCGCTTCGCCGCGCGCATCACGCAGGCGGCGCAGTTCGAGGCGCTGCATCGCGACCCGCGGGTCGCGAACCTGCCGCAACTCGTGCTCGGCGGCGGCAGCAACATCGTGTTCACGCGCGATTTCGACGGCCTCGTGCTGCTCGACGAGATCGCGGGCCGCCGCATCCTGCGCGAGGACGACGACGCGTGGTACGTCGAGGCCGGCGGCGGCGAGAACTGGCACGCGTTCGTCGCGTGGACGCTCGAACACGGGATGCCGGGCCTAGAGAATCTCGCGCTGATCCCGGGCACCGTCGGCGCCGCGCCGATCCAGAACATCGGCGCGTACGGCCTCGAGATGAAAGCGTATTTCGATTCGCTGGTCGCGGTGGAGCTGGCGACGGGGCGCCGCGAGCGCTTCGACGCCGCGCGCTGCGCGTTCGGTTACCGCGACAGTTTCTTCAAGCGGGAAGGGCGCGGCCGGTTCGCGATCGTCGCGGTGACGTTCCGGCTGCCGAAGCAATGGACGCCGCGGCTCGGCTATGCGGACGTCACGCGCGAGCTCGACGCGCGCGGCATCACGCCCGAGGCGGCAACGCCGCGCGATGTATTCGATGCGGTCGTCGCGATCCGCCGCGCGAAGCTGCCCGATCCGCTGGTGCTCGGCAATGCGGGCAGTTTCTTCAAGAATCCGGTGATCGGCGCCGCGCAATTCGATGCGCTGCGCGCCCGCGCGCCGGATGTCGTGTCGTATCCGCAGCCGGACGGGCAGGTGAAGCTCGCGGCCGGCTGGCTGATCGACCGCTGCGGCTGGAAGGGGCGCGCGCTCGGTGCGGCGGCCGTGCACGACCGCCAGGCGCTCGTGCTCGTCAATCGCGGCGGCGCGACGGGCGCCGACGTGCTGGCGCTGGCGCGGGCGATCCAGGCCGACGTGCGCGCGCAGTTCGGCGTCGAGCTGGAGGCGGAACCGGTCTGCCTGTAACGCAGCGCGCGCCGGTTTTGGCGCGCCCAAACGAAAAGCGCCGATCGTCGACCGGCGCTTTTTTTACGCGTGTGCGTTGAGCGGCGCGTCAGTGCTTGAGGCGGCCGAGCAGCAGGAACTCCATCAGCGCCTTCTGCACGTGCAGGCGGTTTTCCGCTTCGTCCCACACGACGCTCTGCGGGCCGTCGATCACGCCGGCCGTCACTTCCTCGCCGCGGTGCGCGGGCAGGCAGTGCATGAAGAGGGCATCCGGATTCGCATGGCCCATCATTTCCTCGTCGACGCACCAGTCGGCGAATGCCTGCTTGCGCGCCTCGTTCTCGGCCTCGAAACCCATGCTCGTCCACACGTCGGTCGTCACGAGATCGGCGCCCTTGCACGCTTCGTTCGGATCGTCGAACACCTCGTAGAACGGCGCGCTGTCGGGCGACACGAGCTTCATGTCGAGCGCATAGCCGGGCGGCGTCGACAGGCGCAGCTTGAAGCCGAGGATCTGCGCGGCCTCGATCCACGTGTAGAGCATGTTGTTCGCGTCGCCGACCCACGCGACGGTCTTGCCGGCGATCGGGCCGCGGTGCTCGTAGTACGTGAAGATGTCGGCGAGCACCTGGCACGGGTGGTATTCGTTCGTCAGCCCGTTGATCACCGGCACGCGGGAATTCTGCGCGAAGCGCGTGATCACGTCCTGCTCGAACGTGCGGATCATGATGATGTCGACCATTCGCGAGATGACCTGCGCGGAATCCTCGACGGGCTCGCCGCGGCCGAGCTGCGTGTCGCGCGTGCTCATGAACACGGCGTGGCCGCCGAGCTGGAAGATCCCGGCCTCGAACGACAGGCGCGTGCGCGTCGAGCTCTTCTCGAAGATCATCGCGAGCGTGCGGTCGTGCAGCGGGTGATAGGTTTCGTAGTTCTTGAACTTGCGCTTCAGGATACCCGTGCGTTCGAGCACGTACTCGTAGTCTTCCAGCGAGAAATCCTTGAACTGCAGGTAGTGACGAATGGTTTTGGCGGTCATGAAACGAAATACGGCGGTCTCACCCGGCCGCGAGGCCGGACGGCGCCGCCGTCGGGTGTGGATAACTCAAAGCAGCATAAAGGATTTTCTGTGCTTTGACGAGCCGTGGAACGACGCGGGGCAGGATCGCCGCGCCCGATCCGCGGTGCGGGAAGAGGGCCGTCGGGACGACGCGCGATGGCGCGCTGCGGTATAATTCGAAAGTTTTCTCCAGCCCGGCAGGCAAGGCTTTTCGCGCTCTGCCGGACACAAGCCGTGCGCTGCACACATCCGGTGCAGTCCACCGGCGGCGCGCATCGACGCCCCGTTTTCGGGATATCGATCGGCTCGTGCCGCCGCCTCTCCAGCTTTGTGTTCGCGTATCCAGGCGCCGTTGCCTGGACATCGCCGGGCCGTCACTTGGGTAACCACATGGCTGAAACCCCTCCGACCGAATTTTTCATCCAGGGCATCACGAAAGACGGGAAAAAGTTTCGCCCGAGCGACTGGTCGGAACGTCTGGCCGGTGTGATGGCCTGCTTCGGGCCGGGGGCGAGCGGGCCGAATGCGCGTCTCAAGTATTCGCTGTACGTGCGCCCGACGATGCTCGGCGACCTGAAATGCGTGATCCTCGATTCGCGGTTGCGCGACATCGAGCCGATGGCTTTCGATTTCGTGCTGAATTTCGCGAAGGACAACAACCTCGTCGTGACCGAGGCGTGCGAATTGCCGGACTACAACACGAAGAAGTGACTGATGCCGACGGGCGAGGGCGCGAGTTGCGCCCGCCGGGCAACTGCCGCTGCGCACGATGCGCGGGCGGCAGGCGACAAAAAAGCCCGCCTAGGCGGGCTTTTTCGTGATCGCAGGAAACAGGAACGCCCGCCTGAGCGGGCGCACCGGAGTTACGCTGCTGCCTGCAGGCCCTTGACGGCTGCGGCCAGGCGGCTCTTGCTGCGAGCGGCCTTGTTCTTGTGAACGATCTTCTTGTCGGCGATCGTGTCGATCGTCTTCACGGCAGCCTTGAACAGCTCGGCAGCCTTTGCCTGGTCGCCGGCTTCAACAGCCTTGCGAACCGACTTGATCGCGGTACGGAATTTCGAGCGCAGCGCCGAGTTGTGCGAGTTTGCCTTCGCGGCCTGGCGGGCGCGCTTGCGTGCTTGTGCGGAGTTAGCCATGACGGTTCCTTATCCTGTCCTGTTTCCAGAGCTTGGAGCCTGACGGCCAAGCGCTGCTTTTCGATCCGTCCCCTGAGAACGATTGCCCAGGGGCGCATAAAAAAACGGTGATTTTAACCGAGGCCGGGACATGAAAACGGCAGTTGCCGTGCATGTACGAGCCCAGAAACCGGCGATTATAGCAACAAAATCAAGCGAGTGGCAAGTTCAACGTGATGTCGGCCGGATGGGGCCGCGGGCGGCCGGTGCGCTTTTCGGCATCGGCCGGTGGCCGGGTCGCGCAACGTCCGTATAATAAGCGCCCCATGAATCTATTCCGAGCCCTGCTGACGGTCAGCGGCTTCACGCTGCTGTCGCGCGTGACCGGACTGGCCCGCGAGACGCTGATCGCCCGTGCGTTCGGCGCCAGTCAATACACCGACGCGTTCTACGTCGCCTTCCGTATCCCGAACCTGCTGCGCCGCCTGTCCGCCGAAGGCGCGTTCTCGCAGGCGTTCGTGCCGATCCTCGCCGAGTTCAAGAACCAGCAGGGGCACGATGCGACGAAGGCGCTCGTCGACGCGATGTCCACCGTGCTCGCGTGGTCGCTGGCCGTGCTGTCGGTCGTCGGGATCGCGGGCGCGTCGTGGGTCGTGTTCGCGGTCGCGTCCGGCCTGCACAGCGACGGCCAGGCGTTCCCGCTCGCGGTCACGATGACGCGGATCATGTTCCCGTACATCGTGTTCATTTCACTGACCACGCTCGCGTCGGGCGTGCTGAACACGTACAAGAGCTTCTCGCTGCCCGCGTTCGCGCCGGTGCTGCTCAACGTCGCGTTCATCGCCGCGGCCGTGTTCGTCGCGCCGCTCCTGAAGGTGCCGGTCTACGCGCTCGCGTGGGCGGTCATCGTCGGCGGCGTGCTGCAGTTTCTCGTGCAGCTGCCCGGCCTGAAGAAGATCGACATGGTGCCGCTGATCGGCCTGAACCCGCTGCGCGCGCTGCGTCATCCGGGCGTGAAGCGCGTGCTCGCGAAAATGGTGCCCGCGACGTTCGCGGTGTCCGTCGCGCAACTGTCGCTGATCATCAACACCAACATCGCGTCGCGGCTCGGGCAGGGTGCCGTGTCGTGGATCAACTACGCCGACCGCCTGATGGAGTTCCCGACGGCGCTGCTCGGCGTCGCGCTCGGCACGATCCTGCTGCCGAGCCTGTCGAAGGCGCACGTCGACGCCGATTCGCACGAATATTCGGCGCTGCTCGACTGGGGCCTGCGCGTCACGTTCCTGCTCGCGGCGCCGAGCGCGCTCGCGCTGTTCTTCTTCGCGACACCGCTCACCGCGACGCTGTTCAACTACGGCAAGTTCGACGCGCATACCGTCACGATGGTCGCGCGCGCGCTCGCGACCTACGGGATCGGCCTCGTCGGCATCATCCTGATCAAGATCCTCGCGCCGGGCTTCTATGCGAAGCAGGACATCAAGACGCCCGTGAAGATCGCGATCGGCGTGCTGATCGTCACGCAGCTGTCGAACTACGTGTTCGTGCCGCTGATCGGCCACGCGGGCCTCACGCTGAGCATCGGCGTCGGCGCGTGCCTGAATTCGCTGCTGCTGTTCCTCGGGCTGCGCAAGCGCGGCATCTACCAGCCGTCGCCGGGCTGGCTGCGCTTCTTCGTGCAGCTCGTCGGCGCGGCGCTCGTGCTCGCGGGCCTGATGCACTGGTGCGCGATCAGTTTCGACTGGACCGGCATGCGCGCGCAGCCGCTCGATCGCATTGCGCTGATGGCTGCGTGCCTCGTGCTGTTTGCTGCACTATATTTCGGTATGTTGTGGGTGATGGGCTTCAAATACGCTTACTTCAGAAGGCGCGCCAAGTGACGACCGCAATGACCCGCGTCCTCGACTACTTCAGCACGCTCGTGGCGGACGACGACAGTCTGCCCGTCACGGAAGCCGCGCTGTCGCTGGCGCAGGACGCGTATCCCGACCTCGACCTGCAGGGCACGCTGGCCGAACTCGACATGCTGGCGGCGCGGCTGCGCCGGCGGCTCGCCGACGATACGGACCTGAAGGGCCGCGTCGCCGCGCTGAACGACTTCTTCTTTCGCGAGCTCGGCTTCGCGTGCAATCACAACGATTACTACGACCCCGATAACAGCCACCTGAATGCCGTGCTGAAGCGGCGGCGCGGGATTCCGATCTCGCTGTCGGTGCTGTACCTGGAGCTCGCCGAGCAGATCGGCGTGCCGGCGCGCGGCGTATCGTTCCCCGGCCATTTCCTGCTGCGCGTGACGCTGCCGGATGGCGACCTGATCATCGATCCGACCAACGGCCATTCGCTGTCCGAAGCCGAGATGGTCGAGATGCTCGAGCCGTACGTCGCGCGGGCGGCGGGAGCGGTCGACAGCGCGTTGCGCGCGCTGCTGCAGCCCGCGACGAGCCGCGAGATCATCGCGCGGATGCTGCGCAACCTGAAGACGATCTATCTGCAGACGGAGCGCTGGCAGCGGCTGCTCGCGGTGCAGCAGCGGCTCGTGATCCTGCTGCCCGAGCAGCTCGACGAGGTGCGCGACCGCGGCTTCGCGTATGCGCGGCTCGACTACCTGCGCCCCGCGCTCGAGGATCTCGAGCAGTATCTCGGCGAGCGGCCCGAGGCGGAAGACGCGACCGTCGTCGAGTCGCAGGTCAGCGAATTGCGGCAACGGATGCAGCGCGACGGCGAGGATTGAGCCGCCAGCGCGCTGCTTCTTGTACATGGAAAAAACGCCCGCATCGCGGGCGTTTTTCTTGCGCGCGTGCCGCAGGGGCGTGCAAATCGCGACAAGCGAAAAAAAGCCGCCCGGACCGGGCGGCTTGCGGATGCGCGACGCACTGCTTACTTCAGTGCGTCGAACGCGCGCTCGCGGATTTCGTCGACGGTGCCCAGGCCCGAGATCTTGCGATACTGCGGCGCCTTCAGACCGTTTTCCTCGCCGCGCTGCGCCCAGTCGCCGTAGTACGTGATCAGCGGCTTGGTCTGAGCTTCGTACACTTCGAGACGCTTTTTGACAGTTTCTTCCTTGTCGTCGTCGCGCTGGATCAGCGGTTCGCCCGTCACGTCGTCGTGACCTTCGACCTTCGGCGGGTTGAACTTGACGTGGTACGTGCGGCCCGATGCAGGATGCGTGCGGCGGCCGCTCATGCGCTCGATGATTTCCGAGAACGGGACGTCGATCTCGAGCACGTAGTCGATCGCGACGCCGGCTTCCTTCATTGCGTCAGCCTGCGCGATCGTGCGCGGGAAGCCGTCGAACAGATAGCCGTTCGCGCAGTCGGATTCCTTCAGGCGCTCCTTGACCAGGCCGATGATCAGCGCGTCCGGCACGAGCTTGCCGGCATCCATGTAACCCTTCGCCTCGACGCCGAGCGGTGTGCCGGCCTTGACGGCCGCGCGCAGCATGTCGCCCGTCGAGATTTGCGGAATGCCGAATTTTTCCTTGATGAAGTTTGCCTGGGTGCCCTTTCCCGCGCCGGGCGCGCCCAACAGGATCAAACGCATGGTGATATCTCCAAGTATGTAGATTCGTGTGGCGAGACACAAAGGCGTCGGCGACAGCGGGCGCGGGGCTCGCCCGGCGCGTGGCGGACCGGTCTGATGCGGCGCGTCGGCCAGGGCGACGCGCGGCTGCCGGCAGGGCCACGGGCGGGGTCAAGCGAGGACGCGCTGGTCGCGGACGGCTCGCACAATCGCCTGATTATGCCACGGGTTATTTTGAACCCGGCTGAAAAAGGGCCTGCACGCGCGCGAGATCGGCCGGCGTATCGATGCCGGCTTCGGGCGCGGATTCGGTGATCAGCACCGCGATGCGCTCGCCGTGCCACAGCGCGCGCAACTGTTCGAGCTGCTCGGCCTGTTCGATCGGCGCCTGCGCGAGCGACGGATAGGTGCGCAGGAAACGCGCGCGATACGCATAGAGGCCGATGTGCCGATAGACCGGGAAAGCCGGTCCAGGCATGGCCGCGACGTCGGGCCAGTGCGGCTGGTACGCGTCGCGGCTCCACGGAATCGGCGCGCGCGAGAAGTACAGCGCGACGCTCTGCGCGTCGAGCGCGACCTTCACGACGTTCGGATTGAACACGTCGGCCGCGTCGTGGATCGGGTGAGCGGCGGTCGCGATCGCGCACGCCGGATGCGCGGCCAGGTGCGACGCTACGTCGCGCACGAGCACGGGGTCGATCAGCGGCTCGTCGCCCTGCACGTTGACGACGACGGTGTCGTCGCGCCAGCCGAAGGCCGCCGCGACTTCCGCGAGCCGGTCAGTGCCGGACGGATGGTCGGCGCGCGTGAGCACCGCTTCGAAGCCGTGATCGCGCGCCGCGTCGAGCACGCTCTGCGCGTCGGACGCGACGAGCACCTGTTGCGCGCCCGCTTCGCGCGCGCGCTCGGCGACACGCACGACCATCGGCTTGCCGCCGAGATCGGCGAGCGGCTTGTTCGGGAGCCGCGTCGACGCGAGCCGGGCGGGAATGACGGCGATGAAGGGTTGCGGGTGAGTCATCGGGGAGCGCTGGGAAGGAC
>NZ_JACFYV010000187.1:0-13181 GCF_016759955.1 Burkholderia sp. KCJ3K979 | reverse complement strand
CCCCGCCGGGGAGTCTTACTGCTGCTTGACCGCTTCGGCCGTGATCAGCAGCTTCGTCTTCATCTTGAAGCCGTACTGCTTGCCGTAGTCGAGGCCGAAATCGTCGCGGCTGAATTCGCCGACCGCATCGACGCCGCACACCTCACGCTTGAGCATCGGGTGCGGCATGCACTTGAACGAATCGATCTTCAGCGTGAGCGGCTTCGTGACGCCGTGCAGCGTCAGGTTGCCGACCACCGACACCGGCTTGTCGCCGTCGAACTTGATCGTGCCCTTGTAGTTCGCCTGCGGGAACTTCGCCGCATCGAAGAACTCGGCCGTCTGCAGGTGCTCGTCGAGCTTCGCGCTGCCCGTGTGGATCGACGCGATGTCGGTCGTCACGTCGACCGTGCCGGTCTTCGCCGCGCGGTCGAGCGTCACGGTGCCGCTCGACTTGTCGAACTTGCCGCGCCAGACCGACAGGCCGCCGAAGTGGTCGGCCTCGAAGCTCGGGTACGTGTGGCTCGGATCGAACTGGTAGGTTGCGCTTTCGGCAAAGGCCGAGAACGACAGGGAAGCGGCCAGCGCGCCGGCAGCGATGATCAGATGCTTTTTCAAACTTTTTCTCCTGGAAACGGCGCCGCGCCCTCGCGCGGCATTCAGTTGAGGCGGCAACCTGCCGCTTACTTCGTGGCGACGAGATGGAACTTGATCTGCACTTCGTCCGCGACGATCGACGTGTCCTTCCACTCGCCGGTGCCGACGTTGAAGGTCGAACGCTTGATCGGCAGCACGCCGTCGAACGTCTGCGTCGCGCCGTTTTGCGCGACCGTGACGGGCACCGTGACGGTCTCGGCCTTGCCCTTGATCGTCAGCTTGCCGGTCACGTTGTACTTGTTGCCGCCGGCCGGCGCGATCGCCGACGACACGAAGGTCGCCTGCGGATAGGTCTTCGCGTCGAACCAGTCCTTGCCTGCGACCTGGTCGTTGTACATCTTGTCGCCGAGGTCGAAGCTCGCGACGTCGATCGTCATTTGCGCGCTGCCCTGCGCGGCTTTCGCCGGATCGAACTTCACCTGCGCGGAAAACTTCTTGAACGCGCCTTCGGTCGGCACGTTCATCTGCTTCGACACGGCGGACACCTTGCTCTTCGCGAGATCGACGTCGGCATGCGCCGCGCCCGACGCGACAAGCGCCGCCGCGGCGAACGCGGTCAGCATGGAGCGGGAGAAAGACACTTTCATGGGATCCTTCATTTGGCAAAGGGAAGCATGCGCGACAGCAGGCCGTCGCGGTCCAACAACTGGTGCTTGAGCGCCGCGAGCACGTGCATCGCAACGAGCGCAAGCAGAATGTAATTCAAAGACACATGCAGCGTCTTGAAGGTTTCCTTGAGCGCCGGATCGGGGTCGATCAGGCGCGGCAGCGGCACGATGCCGAGATAGACGACCGGAATGTTCGACGCCGAGCTGTACAGGTAGCCCGTCACCGGGATCACGATCATCAGCACGTACAGCAGCATGTGCACGCCGTGCGACGCCGCGCGCTGCCACGCCGGCGTGCCGCCCGGCAGCGGCGGCGGCACGTGGGTCGCACGCCAGAGCACGCGCACGACGGCCAGCGCGAACACCGTCACGCCGATCCACTTGTGCCACGAGAAGTACTTCAGCTTGGTCGGCGTGAAGCCGGGAATGTCCGTCATCACCCAGCCGAGCGCGAAGCCGCAGATGATCAGCAGCGCGATCAGCCAGTGCAAGGCGATCGCGGTGTGCGCGTAGCGTGCCGGCGCGGCCGGCGGCGATTTCGATGCCATCTTGGATTCCTCAGTTCAGCGAACGGCCGCGCCGGTAAATTCGTCCGACGCATGTCAAGGGCGCCATGCTACCGCAACCTTTTGACGCGCGCGGACTCTGAGGACAGGCGCGCCAGCCGGCTGACGGCTTCCCGCCATGTTACCGACCGGTCACGAAACTCACGATCCTTGACGCATCGAAAAAGCCCTTTTGGTAAGATTGGCGCGGGTTCCGGCCCCGTCGACGTGTTCCCCCAGCCGTCGCAACACCGCCTTTTCCATGCAACGATACGACCTGATTGCCTGCCACGAATGCGACGCACTGTTGCATAAACCGCGCCTGAGCGGCCGCCAGATCGCGCGCTGTCCGCGCTGCGACGCGCTGCTCTATCGCAACAGCACCACGCAGATCGAGCGCATCACCGCGCTCGCGGTCGCCGCGCTCGTCACGTTCATCATCGCGCAGACGTTCCCGATCCTCGAAATGGACCTGAACGGCACGCGCGTGCAGACGACGCTGATCGGCGCGATCGACACGCTGTGGCATCAGGACATGGAGATCGTCGGCGTGATGGTGTTCTGCTCGACCGTGCTGTTCCCGCTCGTCGAGATGGCCGCGCTGCTTTACGTCCTGCTGCCGATCCGCCGCGGCGTCGTGCCGCCCGGCCTCAACCTCGTGCTGCGCACGATCCAGCTCGTGCGGCCGTGGGGGATGATCGAGGTGTTCATGCTCGGCATCCTGGTCACGATCGTGAAGATGGTCAGCCTCGCGCGCGTCGTGCCCGACGCGGCGCTGTTCGCGTTCGGCGCGCTCACGCTGATGACCGCCGTCGTGCTGATGTTCGACCCGCGCACCGTGTGGGACATCGCCGACGACCTGCGCGCCGGCCGCGCGCCGGCGCGGCCCGACCCCGCCGCGCCGCTGCCGGACGCGCCCCGCCGATGACGAGCCCCACGCCGACCGCCGCCCGCGAGGGCTATGCCAGCTGCCACGCGTGCGGGCTCGTGCAGACGATCGACCAGCCGCACGCGCATTGCGCGCGCTGCGGCAGCGCGCTGCACGTGCGCACCCCGAACAGCATCATGCGCACGTGGGCGCTGCTGCTCGCGGCTGCGATCCTCTACATTCCGGCGAACCTGCTGCCGATCATGCGCACCTCGTCGATCGTCGGCTCGCAGCAGGACACGATCATGAGCGGCGTCATCTATTTCTGGACGTCCGGCGACTGGCCGCTCGCCGTGGTCGTGTTCGTCGCCAGCATTCTCGTGCCGATGCTCAAGCTCGGCGTACTGACGATCCTCGTCACCAGCGCGCAGCGCCGCGCCGCCTGGCGGCCGCTGCAGCGCACGCGCCTCTACCGGATCGTCGAGCGCATCGGCCGCTGGTCGATGCTCGACATCTTCGTCGTGACGCTGACCGTCGCGCTCGTCCATTTCCGTTCGCTCGCCGTCATCACGGCCGGCCCCGGCGCACTCGCGTTCGGCTCGGTCGTGATCCTGACGATGCTCGCGTCGATGCAGTTCGATCCCCGCCTGATCTGGGATCCAGTCGAAACCTCAGGGAATCACCATGAATAGTCCACAAGGCCCGCAGCACGACGCGCCCCGGCCGCCCGATCCGGCGATCTCGACGAAAAGCGGCTGGCTGCCGTCGCTCGTCTGGCTCGTGCCGCTGATCGCCGCGCTGATCGGCATCGGCCTCGTGATCAAGTCCGTGCGCGAGCGCGGCCCGGAAATCACGATCAGCTTCCACAGCGCCGAAGGGCTCGAGCCGGGCAAGACCCAGGTCAAGTACAAGGACGTCGAGATCGGCACGGTCAAGACGATCAAGCTGTCGAAGGACCTGTCGCGCGTGCTGGTCCAGGTGCAGCTCAAGAAGGAAGCGGAAGACTTCGCGGTCCAGGGTTCGCGCTTCTGGATCGTGCGGCCGCGCGTCGGCGCGACCGGCGTATCGGGGCTCGGCACGCTGCTGTCCGGCGCGTACATCGGCGTCGGCGCCGGCCACGGCCAGGACACGCTGACCGACTTCACCGGCCTCGAAACGCCGCCCGCCGTCACGGGCGACCAGAAAGGCACGCAATACGTGCTGCGCGGCGATTCGCTCGGCTCGGTGGACATCGGCTCGCCGGTCTACTACCGCCGCGTCCAGGTCGGCCAGGTGGTCGGCTTCTCGCTCGACAAGGACGGCACGGGCGTCACGTTCAACGTGTTCGTCAATGCGCCGTACGACCAGTACGTCGGCATGAATACGCGCTGGTGGCAGGCGAGCGGCGTCGATCTGCGGCTCGATTCGAGCGGTCTGAAGCTGAACACGCAGTCGCTCGCGACCGTGATCCTCGGCGGCATCGCGTTCCAGACGCCGCCGAACCAGGGCAGCGGCACGACCGCGCCGAACAACACGACGTTCCGCCTCGGCTCCGACGAGGGCGACGCGATGCGCGACCCGGACGGCCAGCCGCTGCAGGTCGTGATGAACTTCAACCAGTCGCTGCGCGGGCTCGCCGTCGGCGCGCCGGTCGACTTCCGCGGCATCGTGCTCGGCGAAGTGACGAACATCGGCATCGACTTCGACCCGAAGACGAAGAACTTCCTGATGCCGGTGACGATCAACGTGTATCCGGAACGCCTCGGCCGCCGCTTCCGCGAGACGATCGAAAGCAAGGGCGAACCGGCGCGCCGCGAGATCGTCGAGCGGCTCGTCCAGCACGGGCTGCGCGGCCAGCTGCGCACCGGCAACCTGCTGACGAGCCAGCTGTACGTCGCGCTCGACTTCTTCCCGAAGGCGCCGCCCGTGAAGATCGATACCGCGCACCTGCCGCTCGAGCTGCCGACCGTGCCGAACACGCTCGACGAGCTGCAGCTGCAGGTCGCCGACATCGCGAAGAAGCTCGACAAGGTACCGTTCGACCAGATCGGCGCGAACCTGAACAGCGCGCTCGCGAACGCCGACAAGCTGTTCAAGCAACTCGACACGCAGGTCGCGCCGGAAGCACGCGACACGCTGTCGGCCGCGAAGCAGACTTTCTCGACCGCCGAGGCGACGCTGCAGCAGGATTCGCCGCTGCAATCCGACGTGCGCGGCGCGCTGAAGGAGCTCACGCGCACGCTGCAATCGCTGAACGCGCTCGCCGACTATCTGGAGCGCCACCCCGAATCGCTGCTCAAGGGCAAGCCAGGAGATAAACAATGACGACACGCGTGAACGGTTTCGCGAGCGGCGCGGCGGCGCTGCTCGCCGCACTCGCGCTCGCCGCGTGCAGCTCGCCGCCCGCGCGGTTCTACACGCTCAGCCCGGCCGACGCCGCGGCGCCGCTGCGCACCGCGCCGGCCAACCCGGCGTTCCTGATCGAGGTGCCGTCGGTCGGCGTGCCCGAGCAGGTCGCGAAGAGCCAGCTGGTCGTGCAGAAGAACGCCGCGCAGGTCGACGTGCTCGAGCAGGAACGCTGGGCGTCGCCGCCCGCCGACGAGATCCGCCGCGCGCTGTCGGACGATCTGGCCGCGCAGCTCGGCACGATCGACGTCGCGAATTCCGCGTATCCGGCCGGCGTGCCCGTGTACCGCATCAGCGTGAACGTGCAGCGCTTCGAATCGTGGCCGGGCAAGCGCGCGGCGGTCGACGCCGTCTGGAGCGTGCGCTCGCTCGCCACGCAGGCCGTGATGACCTGCCGCACGAGCGTCGCGGAACCGGTCGCCGACGGCTACGACGCGCTCGTCGCCGGCCACCGGCGCGCGCTCGACGTGATTGCCACGCAGGCCGCGGCCGGCGTGCGCGCGATGGCCGCCCGCCGCGGCGCGCCGGCGCCCGCTGCCGGCGGCAAGACGGCCGCCGCGCCGGTCGTGCCGTGCCCGGCCAACCCGGCGTCCGGCGGCGACGCCGGCGCGACGGGCAAGTCCGGCGTCTAAGCGAACGCGGACGGCGCGCGGGCGAACGTTCGACACGACGTTCGCCCGCGCGGTGTGGAATGGCGCGGTGCGGCCGGCAGCACGCGCGCCCGTCGTCGGCTGCACGCCGCTGCCCCGGCCCCGCGCACTGCCTTCACTGGCCGAACGGCCATGACATTCTTTGTCAAAGCCGCCGGAACCCGCGTCATGCAATGCGGTCGGCTTGCGTTTTCCGGCCCGATTGACGATCCTACGCACTTTCAGGCTCGCGCCGTTCGTCGTGCGCGCGAGCCGGCGGCGCCGGGCCGCGCTCGGCCCGACCGCCGTGCCTCCCGGCGCCCGCACGCGAATCGCGTGCACCGCGGCGGGGCAGCCGCGTCGCGGGTCGCCGTGCCCCGTCCGGCACCGGCCCCGTCTCACCCGTTCTCACCGGCGCCGCGCCGTTTCCCCGGCCGGCATCCCGAACCCGCCCGTCCCGGGCTTTCGCTATTCCGTTTATGTTTCGTTCCCTGACGACCCTGATCAAGAAGTGGCGCGCGTCGCGCAATGCCGGTCACCAGCTCGATGCGCTGCTCGCGCATGCCGACGCCGACGCGTCGTACGCCGAGCGCAGCGAATGGCTGATCGAGCTCGCGCACTGGCTGCGCCGCAACGGCACGGTGCAGGACGCGCCGGCCGAGCGCGACGCCGACACGCGCACGTATCCGGCCCATGCGCGGCTGCGCTACCTGTTCCACGTGCTCGACCGCAACCCCGCGTGGAAAGCGCACGCGGCGCGCATCCTGCGCGGCATCCTGCGCGAGTGCGACGGCATCTCGCTGCTGTGCGACGCCGGCATGCCGGTGCATTCGGGCTTCTTCGGCGCGCTGTTCGAGCGGATCGATTCGTCGCTGATCCCGCCCGCACCGAACCGCCGCGAGCTGTCGGCGCTGTTCACGCTGATGTTCCCCGCGCCCGAGGACGCGAAATGGATCGACGCGCTGCCCGACGACCTGCTCGCGCGCCTCGCCGGCCTGATCTCGTTCGACGTCACCGAGGAAGAGCGCCACGAGCCCGGCTCGTTCTCGCGCGACCTGCTGGCCGCGCTGCACAACCTGACCTGCCAGATCAGCTCGACCGGCCTGTCGCAGACGGTGCGCAGCCGGCTGTCCGACGACGATGCGCGCAAGCCGCTCGAATCGCAGCCGTTCTACCGCCTCACCCGCGCGATGCTCGCGGTCGAGACCGCGCATGCGGCCGTCGAGGACGGCGGCGACCCGAGCAAGCTGCTGCACGAGGTGAACTACCTGCGCGTGCTGCTCGACGAATGCCGGATCGCCGTCGACGACGTGTTCGCGCACCTGTACCGCAACGGCGTGTCGGTCGACATCGTGTTCCAGGTCGAGCGGATGCGCATGCGCATCCTGCGCGCGGAAACGCTGCTGAACGCGTGGATGGCGCGCGACGACCTGCACGGGATGGCGCACCTGACCGCCGAGCTGGTCGACGCGAACCAGAACAGCCAGAGCGTCGCGCACCTCGTGCGCAGCAACTTCTCGCTGTTCGCGCGCAAGCTCGTCGAGACCAACGCGGACACCGGCGAGCACTACATCTCGCGCGGCCGCACCGAGTACCTGAAGATGCTGCGGATGGCCGCGGGCGGCGGCCTCGTCACCGTCGTGACCGTGTGCGTGAAGTTCGCGATCACGGGCGCGCACCTGCAGTCGATGCTCGAAGGGCTGCTCGCGGGCATCAACTACGCGGCCAGCTTCATGCTGATGCACTTCCTGCATTTCACGCTCGCGACCAAGCAGCCCGCGATGACCGCGCCGACGCTCGCACGCGAGCTCGACGACACCGGCCACGAGGAAGGCGTGAAGACGTTCGTCGCGTCGGTGATCGCGCTGATCCGCACGCAGGCGGCCGCGATTTCCGGCAACGTGCTCGTCGTGCTGCCCGTGTGCCTGCTCGTGCAGCTGTTCGCGGGCAACGTGCTGCACGCGAACCTGATCTCGCCGGAGAAGGCGCACGCGACGCTGCATTCGTTCTCGCTGCTCGGCCCGACGCCGTTCTACGCGGCGCTCACCGGCGTGCTGCTGTGGGCGTCGAGCCTGCTCGCGGGCTGGGCCGACAACTGGTTCGTGCTGCACCGGGTCGGCGACGCGCTCACGTACAACCGCCGGCTGCGCCTGACGCTCGGCGCGACCGGCGCCGCGAAGCTCGCGCACTTCTGCCGCTCGAACGTCGCCGGCGTGGTCGCGAACGTCGGCCTCGGCCTGATGCTCGGCCTCGTGCCGGCGATCGTCACCGTGTTCATGTTCCCGTTCGAGGTGCGGCACGTGACGCTGTCGGCCGGCTCGATCGGGATCGCGCTCGGCGTGCTGGGCAAGGGTGCGCTCGGCACGCCCGAGCTGTGGTGGGCCGCCGCCGGCGTGCTCAGCATGGCGATCCTCAACGTGCTCGTGAGCTTCGCGCTCGCGTTCACGATGGCCGTGCGCTCGCGCAGCCTGCGCCCGACCAAGGTGCGCGCGCTCGTCGCGGCGATCGTCCGCACCGTGCTGTCGAACCCGCTCGCGCTGTTCTGGCCGGCGGGCAACCCCGCCGCGCGCGCCGGCCAGCCGGGCACGCACTGACTTGCGGCGCGGTGGCGGCGCCCGGTCGGGCGCCCCCTCGCCGCCTCCCGGCACGCGCGAGCGGCCGTCGCCCCGACGCCGCCGCGCCGAAACGCCGGCCCCGGTCGCCCGCGCCGCGTACAATAGTGGACTTTTGCACGTCCTCACCCGCCTTATGGCCTCGCCCACCCTGTTCGAATTCTTCGCCCCCTGCCCGCGCGGCCTTGAAGCGGCGCTTGCCGCCGAGCTGGCCGAAATCGCCGGCCGCCACCTGAACGGCGCGCCGTTCACCGCGGGCGCGCAGGTGCCGGGCGGCGTCCATTTCAGCGGCGGCTGGGCCGCCGGCATGGCCGCGAACCTCCATTCGCGCATCGCGAGCCGGATTCTGCTGAAGATCGTGCACGGCCCGTACCGCAACGAACAGGACGTCTACGCGCTCGCGCTCGAGCAGCCGTGGGAACGCTGGTTCGCGTCGACGCAGACGCTGCGCATCGACATCACCGCGATCAAGTCGCCGCTGAAGAGCCTCGAATTCACGACGCTGCGCGTGAAGGATGCGATCTGCGACCGGATGCGGGAGAAAACCGGCTCGCGCCCGAGCATCGACACCGGTGCGCCGGACGTGCGCGTGTTCGCGTTCCTGACCGTCAACGAGTGCACGCTGTACCTCGACACGTCGGGCGAGCCGCTGTTCAAGCGCGGCTGGCGTCTCGACAAGGGGGCGGCGCCGCTGCGCGAGAATCTCGCGGCCGGCATCCTGCGCCTGACGGGCTGGACGCCCGGCACCGCGCTGTACGACCCGATGTGCGGCAGCGGCACGTTCCTCGCGGAAGCCGCGCAGATCGCGCTTGGCGTGGCGCCCGGCGTCGAGCGCCGGTTCGGCTTCGAAAAGCTCAAGCAGTACGACATCACCGCGTGGCAGGGGCTGAAGGTCCCGGCGCTCGACGCGAAGCGCGCGGCGCGCGGCAAGCGCGGCGAAGCGCTCGGCGTGTACGGCAGCGACATCTCCGGCGACATGCTCGAGAAGGCGCGCGCGAACCTCGAACGCGCGGGCGTGCCGTCGGTGTGGCTCAAGCAGGTCGACGCGCGCGGGATGACGCCGCCGTGCGACGGGCCGGGCATCCTCCTCGCGAACCCGCCGTACGGCGAGCGGATCGAAGTGCGCGGCCGCAGCGCGCGCGGCGAGGTGCGCGAAACCGGCCGCAACCGCGGCAACGACGACGCATTCCGCCGCACGCACACCGACGCGCCGGACAGCGAGTTCTTCAACGCGCTCGGCGATGCGCTGAAGCAGCGCTTCACGGGCTGGCAGGCGTTCCTGCTGACGTCCGACCGTTCGCTGCCGGGCCAGTTGCGCCTGCGCGAATCGGCCAAGACGCCGCTGTTCAACGGCGCGCTCGAATGCCGGCTGTTCCGCTTCGACCTGATCGCCGGCAGCGTGAAGGCGCGCCCGGCGGCAGCGGAAGGCGACGACGCGTAAGCCAGCCGTTCGCTTCCACACGCAACGACTTCCAGGGGCCGCCATCGCGGCCCCTGTGCTTTTGCACAGCCGGTCAGGGCTTCGACTGCGACCGGCGCGCCATCGTGAACGGCAGCGCATGCCCCGTCTCGAGCAGCGACTTCAGGCTCGACAGCACGACCGGCCAGCCGCCGCGAATCCCGCGATTCCTCTCCGAACCGGGCGCGAGCCCGTCGTGCGTGACGGTCAGCTTCACGACGCCGGCAAGCGGCTCGACCAGACAGATGACAACTCTACTGACAATACGGTGTCAGCAGCCCGCGCTCACACTGCAATCCCGGCGCAATGCAGGCTGGTTTCCACACCGAATCCGCATAACAACGCAAACAACGCAACAAGGAGCTCGTCATGACGTCAGCAACCGCCACTGCCACCCCGGAACGCGCGATCGCCTGGTTCGACATTCCGTCCCTCGATTTCGACCGCGCGATCCGCTTCTACGAAACCGTGCTGCAAACCACGTTGCAGCGCGCGGTCATCGGCGGCGTGCCGATGGCGACGTTCGATCGCGACGCGTCGAGCACGGGCGGCAGCATCGTGTTCGATCCGCAGCAGATCAAGCCGAGCGCGAACGGCGTGCTCGTCTACCTGAACGCCGGCGAATCGGTCGTCGCGGCGCTCGAACGCGCGAAGCGCGCGGGCGGCGTCGTGCAGGGCTCGGTCGTCGAGTTGCCGAACAACTACGGCTACGTCGGCTACCTGATCGACACGGAAGGCAACCGCGTCGGCCTGCACGCGCCGAAATGCCACTGAGCGCAGCGGTCAGCGGGCCGGCGCGGCGCTATCATCGCGAAGTCCCCGTCGCCAGAGGAATCGAGGTGCTGTCATGACCCGCCGTGCCGACCGCCTGTTCCAGATCGCCGAGCTGCTGCGCGGGCGTCGTCTCACGACCGCGCAGCAGCTAGCCGACTGGCTGTCGGTGTCGCCGCGCACGGTCTATCGCGACGTGCGCGACCTGCAACTGTCAGGGGTGCCGATCGAAGGCGAAGCCGGCATCGGCTACCGGCTGAACCGCAACGCGAGCCTGCCGCCGCTCACGTTCACGGCCGAGGAGCTGGCGGCGCTCGCCACCGGCGCGCGCATGCTCGAGACCTGGGGCGGCGCGCGCTTCGCGAGCGGTGCGCGCTCGGCGCTCGCGAAGATCGCGTCGGCGATGCCGGCCGACAAGCGCACGGCGCTCGACCGGCTGCCCGTGTTCGCGCCGTCGTTCCACATCGACGAGACGTTTTGCGCGAAGGTCGACGCGATCCACCAGGCGATCGACACGCGTCACATCGTCAGCTTCGACTACCGCGACCGGCTCGGCGCGCATTCGCAGCGCCGCGTCTGGCCGCTCGGGCTCGTCTACTGGGGCGGACGCTGGACGATCGGCGCGTGGTGCGAGCTGCGCGGCGATTTCCGTACCTTCGACATCGCGCGGATGGGCGACATCACCGTGCACGAGCAGTTTCCGGACATGGAAGGCCGGCGGATCGCCGACTACATGCGGATCGCGGAAGCGCCGATGCGCTGACGCGGCGGCGAGCGCGCGCCGCCGCCCTTCGTTTTCCGGGCGCCATGCGGCGCCCGTCCCCACTTCGTTACCCGCCGAACACCACCGGCCGCTTCGGCCGCTCGTCGACGTGCAGCGAAAACACGTCCGCACGCGCATAGTGGCCTACGACGTCGAAGTCGTAGCGCGCCTTCACGAGTTCGTCGGTGTCGATACGGGCAGTGACGAGCCCGGCCTCGCCGATCAGCGGCTCCGTCAGCAGGTCGCCGAGCGGCCCGACGATCACGCTGCCGCCGCGGATCAGCGGCCGCTCGGGGTCCCAGCCCGGCACGTCGATGCCGAGCGCACGCGGCGACGGCTGCACCTGGCACGCGCTCACGACGAAGCAGCGCCCTTCGTGCGCGATGTGCCGCATCGAGCTCTGCCACACGTCGCGCTCGTCGACGGTCGGCGCACACCAGATCTGCACGCCTTTCGCGTACATCGCGCAGCGCAGCAGCGGCATGTGGTTCTCCCAGCAGATCGCGGTGCCCGCGCGGCCCGCGGCCGTGTCGACGACCGGCAGCGTCGAGCCGTCGCCCTGCCCCCAGATCAGCCGCTCGGTGCCGGTCGGCATCAGCTTGCGGTGCTTCGCGACGAGCCCGTCGCGCGGATCGAAGAACAGCGCCGTGCAGTACAGCGTGCTGCCGCCGCGCTCGATCACGCCGACCACGAGGCTCGCACCGGTGCGCTGCGACAGCGCGACCAGCTCGTCGGTTTCCGGCCCCGGCACGTCGATCGCCTGCGCGGCGTAGCGCGCATACGCATCGCGCCCCTCGGGCAGCCGGTAGCCAAGCCGCGTGCCGAAGATCTCGCCTTTCGGATAGCCGCCTAGCACGGCCTCGGGCAGCACGACCAGCGACGCGCCGCTGTCGCGGATCGCGGTTTCGTAGCCGAGGATCGTGTCGAGCGTGGCGCGCGTGCCGGCGGGCGATGCGCCGATCTGCAGCGCGGCGATGACTGAGGTGGACATGAAGGCGTCTCCGGTGAATGCGGTGAATGGGATGACGCCATCTTTGTCGATATCATTTCATCGATCAAATCGATATAACGATAACTGACATGAATGTGGATGATATCGCCGGCCTCGACCTGAACCTGCTGAAGGTGTTCGAGGCGCTGTACGAGGAAGGCGGCGCGAGCCGCGCGGCGCTGCGGCTCGACCTCACGCAGTCGGCGGTCAGCGCGGCGCTCGGGCGGCTGCGCGTGATCTATGCCGATCCGCTGTTCGTGCGCACTGGCCGCGGGCTCGCGCCGACGCCGCGCGCGGACGAACTGAAGCCGATCCTGTCCGATGCGCTCGACCGCTGCCGCGAAAGCCTCGCGATCGCGGCCGATGGCGGCGACCGCGTCGGCCGCACGATTTCGATCGGGATGTCCGACGATTTCGAGATCGCGCTCGGCCGCGCGCTGATCGATGCGGTCGCGCACGAAGCCGCCGGCATCCGGCTGATCTTCCGGCAGACCCACAGCGGCATCGCCGGCGACGCGCTGCTGCGGCACGGCATCGACCTCGCGATCGCGTCGGGCGGATTCTCGGCGAACGGGCTCAGCCGGCGCGCGGTCGCGACCGGCGGCTATGCGTGCCTGATCGATCCGGCCGGCCGCGCGCGGGCGCCGCGCACGCTGACGCTCGCCGAGTTCCTGCGGCGCGACCATCTGCTCGTGTCGTCGGGCGGCGTGATCGGGATCGTCGACGAGGCGCTGGCCGCGCTTGGCCACAAGCGGCGCGTCGCGGCATCGACCACGCATTTCGCCGCGCTGCCGTACCTGCTCGCCGGCTCCGACGCGGTCGCGACGATTCCCGCTCATGCGGCGCATGCGATCGCGCAAGCAACCTCGCTGCGTGCCCTCGCGTGCCCGGTCGACCTGCCGCGCTATCCGGTC
>NZ_JACFYV010000186.1:0-13250 GCF_016759955.1 Burkholderia sp. KCJ3K979 | reverse complement strand
GCACCGGGCCGTTCGACGCGGCGGCCGCGGCCGGCACGTCGGCCACCGCGTCGAACGGCCCGGTGCGCGTCGCGTCGGACACCGGCGGCCGATACGGCTCGCCGACCGAACACGCGGCCAGCGCGGCCGACGCCAACAGCACGGCCGCACAGGTGACGCGCCGCACGCGCGGCAAGCGTGTCTCGACGGCGGAAGAAACGGGCGAAGCGGACGGAATGGACGGAACGCGCATCGGGTGGCAGTGGCAAGGAGGTCGAACAAACGATGGGCTTATGGTAATTTCGACCTATGCGGTCGATCTCGCGCGTAAAGCGCATTCGTCGTCGAGAAAAGGACAATCCCGACCAATTGGAAAATTTCTTCATCGCACTCGAGCGCCAGGCGCGCGACAAGCAGATCGCTGTCGTCGCCTCCGACTCGCCGGCGGGCATGGCGTACCCGCCGCATTCGCACCGCCAGGGCCAGCTGATCCACGCGATTTCCGGCGTGATGATCGTGCACGCGGACGCGGGCAGTTGGGTCGTGCCGACGGGCCGCGCGGTATGGGTGCCGGGCGGCACCCAGCACGAGATCCGCTCGGCCGGCGACGTGCAGATGCGCACCGTGTTCGTCGGCCCGGAAGTGCGGCCGAGCCTGCCGACCGAATGCCGGGTGATCGAGGTCGGCACGCTGCTGCGCGAACTGATCGTGACGGCCTGCGACCTGCCCGCCGACTACGACCTGTCGCACCGCGCGGGCCGCGTGCTCGCACTGATCCTCGACGAGATCGAGATCGCGCCGTCGCTGTCGCTGCACGTGCCGATGCCGCGCCATCCCGCGCTCGTCGCGCTGTGCACGCGGCTCATCAACGACCCGTCGTCGGTCGTCACGCTGCAAGCGTGGGCGCGCGACGCGCACATGAACGAGCGCACGCTCGCCCGCGCGTTCAAGCGCGAGACGGGCATGACGCACGGCGCATGGTGCCGCCACGCGCGGCTGCTGCTGAGCCTGCCGCGCCTCGCCGCCGGCACGCCAATCCTCGAACTCGCGCTCGAACACGGCTACGACAGCCCCAGCGCATTCGCGGCGATGTTCCGCAAGGCGCTCGGCGTCGCGCCGAGCGAATACTTCCGGCGGCGCTGACCCGGGCGTCGATTGTCCGTTTTGCGACGATCGATCGCTGATGCGCGCGCGCGGCGTGCCGTGGCCGTCGCTACAGTAGCGGCATTGCCATACGGCCAGCCGGAGGTTTCGTTATCCCGATGGATCTGATTCAAAGCATGCAGGCGTTCGTCACGCTCGCGGACGCGGGCACCTTCACCGAGACCGGCAAACGGCTCGGCATCACGACCGCGCACGTCAGCCGGCTCGTCGCGTCGCTCGAGCATCGTCTCGGCATCCGGTTGCTGAACCGCACGACGCGTTCGATGTGCCTGACCGAAGCGGGCGAACGCTATCTGGCGCGCGCCCGCGACATCACGCTGGCCGTCGATGCGAGCGAGCGCGAGGCGCGTGACGCGCGCGTGCATCCACATGGCCGGCTGCGCGCGCATTGCAGCGCCAGCATCGCGAACCATTTCGTGATTCCGCTGATCGGGCAATTCCAGGCGCGCTACCCGGACGTCAGCGTCGACCTGACGCTCGCGCCGCACCTGCCGAAACTGGTGCGCGACAGCTACGACGTCGCGGTGATCGCGATGCCGAGCCTGCCGAGTTCCGAGCAGGTCGCGATCGACGTCGGCCGGATCCGCAGCGTGCTGTGCGCGTCGCCCGCGTATCTCGATGCGCACGGCATGCCCGATTCGCCGGGCGCGCTGGTTCACCATCGCTGCGTGCAACTGGTCGCGCCCGCCTATCACGAGCGCATCTGGACGCTCTGGAACGGTGCGGAAGCGCAAACGGTGGACGTCGATCCGTCGATGACGGCCGACGTCGCCGCGTCGCTCGCGATCGCGGTGCGCGAAGGCGCGGGAATCGGCTTGCTGCCGGACTTCGTCGCTGCGGCCGACCTGCGCTCGGGCGCGCTGGTCCGCGTGCTGCCCGACTACCAGGCGGAAGAAATCGGCGTGTTCCTGGTGTACGCGTCGCGCCAGCATCTCGATGCGAAAACGCGCGCCTGGGTCGACTTCATGAAGGCCGCGCTGCGCGACGCGTTCGCGCAGGTGCACGACGACGCGTGCGCACCACCGGCCGGGAAGAAAAACCACGCGCCGGGCAAGGCCGGCGCGTGGGCCGGCGCCGCCGCATAGCGGCACGGCGCCGGCGGGCGATGCGCGGTTACTGCGGCTTGAACAGCGCGCGCAGGTTCGTCATCGCCATGTCGAGGAAGCCGGTGACGAACGCGTCGAATTCCGGCTGGCGCGCGGCGCCGCCGTGCGACGGTTCGCCGGCGATGTCCCACGTCACCGTGCAGGCCTGGTCGCCGCGCGGCTCGACGCGCATCAGCGCCCACAGATTGCCGATGTCGAACGACGTATGAATCAGGCTCCACGTCATCACCATCGCTTCGTCGTCGTGGCTGTTGAGCTGTTCGACGACGACGTTGCCGTCCGCGAAATGCTTGATGCGCAGCGAGCGCACGCCTTCGCCGATCATGTCGGTATGGTCGAGCCCCGTGATGAAGCGCGAGAAGCCGGCGAAATCGCCGACCACGCGCCACGCGTCGCGCGCCGGCACGTCGAGATCGGCCGAGCCGGACAGGATCGGCGTTTGCGGCGCGTAGACGAGCGTGGACGGACGGGGTTGCGTTGCAGTACGTTGCAGCATGATGCCTCCTTGATGAATGATGCGATGACAGCGATTGATCGAACGGGGTACGTCTTCACCACGCGGGTTCGGGCTCGGCGTCGCGGCGGGCGTCGTTTGCGCGCGGCGCCGGCTCGGGCGGCGGCGGCATGAAGCCGCATTCGGCGAGATAGCCGAAATGCGCATCGAGCAGCGCGTCGTCCTTGTCCGGATACGTGACGCCGAGCCGGCGCAGCGTCGCCTCGGTGCGCGCGTGGTCGATCACGGCCATGTCGCCGATATCGTCCTGCCGGTCGTCGAGATAGAACGCGACGACGTCGAACAGCGCGTTCGATTCGTCGATCGACAACAGCCGCTCGCGCCAGACCTCGGGCGCCTCGAATCGCAGCGGATAGCCGCGCCGCGCGAGTGCGCGCAGATAGCCGGCCCAGTCGAGCGGGCGCGGGTTGTGCAGATGGAACACGCGCTCGGTGCGCGCACCGTCGAGCGTGCACGCGACGATCGCCCGCGCCAGGTAATCGACCGGGCTCAGGTCGAACAGCCCGCCCTCGCTCGCGAGCGGCGCGCAGCCCAACTGCACCGCGCCCTTGAGCAGCAGCAGGATCCGGTTGCGTCCCGGCTGGCACAGCCCCGTGCGCGAATGGCCCGTGATGTTGCCGGGCCGCAGGATCGTCGTGTCGATCCCGCGCGCAGCCGCTTCGGCAACGAGATGCTCGGACACCCACTTCGTCAGGTTGTAGCCGTTGTTGACGAAGGCAGGGCCGGCCTCCGACGGGGCCGCCTCGATCAGGCGGCCCGTCGGGCCCGTCGCGCTCGCCGCGGATAGCGTCGATACGAAATGCAGCGCCTTGCGGCGGCCGCTGCAGCACAGGCGGAGCAGTTCGAGCGTCGAGCCGACGTTCTCCGCGTGCAGGTACGGGTAGTCGTACACGTGGTTCACGTGTGCGCCGTTGTGATGAATCGCGCCGACCTCGGCCGCGAGCGTCTGCCACACCGCATCCGACAACCCGAGGCGCGGCGCGCCGAGATCGCCGCGCAGCACGCGCACGCGCGGATGCCCGCACAGATGGCCGAGCCCGTTGACGAACGCCGCTTCGTCGAGCCGCCGGCGCGCGCTCGCATCGTCGTCGCCGCGCACGACGCAATAGACGATCTGGTTCGTGCGGCTGATCAGCTCGCTGAGGATGAAGCTGCCCAGGAAGCCGTTCGCGCCGGTCAGCAGCACCGCGCCGGGGCCGTCGCCCGCCGGCTGGCCGGCCGGCAGTCGCACGTCGTCGGGCAGGCGGCGATCGTCGTGCACGCGCGCCGGCACGTTCGCGCCGCGCTCGCCCGACTCGTCGGTCAGCAGCGCCGCGAGCGCGGCGATGGTCGGTCGCTCCATGAAACGCGCGAGCGCCGCGTTGCCGCCCAGCTCGCGCTTCACCGCCAGCATCAGCCGCGACACCAGCAGCGAATGGCCGCCCAGTTCGAAGAACGACGCATCGCGGCCGATCTCGTCCGGCGCGAGTTCGAGCAGCGTCGCCCACATCTCGGCGAGACGCATCTCCAGCGCGCCGCGCGGGGCGTCGCGCGTGTCGCTTCCCGCACGCGACACCGGCAGGCGCGCCAGCGCGGCGCGGTCGATCTTGCCGTTCGGCGTCGCGGGCAGCACGTCGAGCGTCGTGATGTCGTACGGCACCATGTAGTCGGGCAGCGTGGCGGCCAGCACGGCACGCAGCGCATCGGGCGTCGCCGCCGCGTCGACCGGCTTCGCGGCGAACAGGCGGATGCGCTTGCGCTCGTCGGGCACCACCGCGCACTGGCGGTACAGCCCCGCCGCCAGCGCGGCCGTCTCGATCTCGCCCGGCTCGACGCGAAAACCGCGAATCTTCAGTTGCGTGTCGCGGCGGCCCACGTAGCGCAGCGTGCCGTCCGGCTCCCAGCTGGCGATGTCGCCGGTCCGGTACATCGTCGCGCCCGGCGCGCCGTACGGATCGGCGACGAAACGCTCGGCGCTCAGGTCGGGCCGGCCGAGATAGCCGAGCCCGACGCCCGCGCCGGCGATGCACAGCTCGCCTTCCTCGCCGGTGAGCACCGGACGGCCGTCGGCCGCGAGCACATGGCAGCGCGCGTTCGCGATCGGCCGGCCGATGCGCCGGTTGCTGTCGCCGGCGCGCAATTCGCCCGTCGTCGCGAGCACCGTGCATTCGGTCGGCCCGTAGATGTTGTGCAGCCGCCGGTTCGCGCTCCAGCGCGCGATCGTGTCGGGGTCGCACACGTCGCCGCCCGTGACGAGGTGCGCGAGCGCGGGCCAGTCGCAATCCGGCAGCGCCGCGAGCAGCGCGGGCGGCAGGAATGCGTGCGTGATGCGCGCGTCGGCGACGAGCGTCGCGAGCGCGTCGAGTTCGCGGCGCTGCGCTTCGCTCGGCGCGACCAGCGTCGCGCCGGCGAGCCAGGTCGGGAACATGTCGAGCAGCGACGCATCGAACGCCACCGTCGAGAACTGCAGCACGCGCGACGACGCATCGAGCGACACGTGCGCGCGATACCAGTGGCAGAACTGCACGATGTTCCGGTGCGACAGCATCACGCCCTTCGGCACGCCGGTCGACCCCGACGTGTAGATCGCGACCGCGCAGCGCGCATCGCGGTCCGCATCCCGTTCGAGCGGCCACTGGCCGGCCAGCGCATCGGGCACGGCGTCCGCGTCCGCTTCCGCGTGCGCGCCGCAGTCGATCACGTCGAGGTCGAGTCCGTCGAGCAGCGCCGGCTCGACCGCCCCGCCGACGACGAGCGCCTGCGCCCCCGATTCACGCAGGATCGTGCGGGCCCGCTCGGGCGGAAACGCGGGATCGAGCGGCACGCAGGTCGCGCCGGCGCCCAGCACGCCGACGATCGCCGGGTACAGCGCGACGCCCTTGTCGAGCCGCACCGCGACCACGCGCGGCGCGGCGGGCCGCGCGGCGATGCGCGCGGCAACCTGGCGGGCACGCGTGACCAGCTCGCGATAGGTCAGCTGGCCATTGGCCGCGACGAGCGCGCAAGCGTCCGGCGCAGCGGCCGCCGCACGCGACACGAGCTCCGGCAGCGACGGCTCGCACGGCCACGCGGCGGCCGTGTCGTTAGACGCATGCCAGCCGGCCAGCCGTTCGAGATCGAGCACGATATCGGCCGGCCCCGGCGGCGTGGCGCGCGGCGCGTCGTTCGGATCGCTCAGCTCGCGCGCGATCCCGCTCGCGACTTCGTGCATCAGATCGACCGCGCATGCGGCGATCTCGTCCGCGAGGTCGGCGCCGTTGAGCGCCGCGCCGAACGCGAGCGTCGCGTCGGCCAGCACGCGCGTATCGCCGGGCGCCGCGTCCGTGAGCCACGCGACGCGTACCTCGCGCGGCGGAAACGCATCGGCGACGATCTCGCAATGCAGTGGCCGTGCGTGGGCGCAATGCACGGCGGGGTCCGGCGCGCCGCAGACGATCGACCACTCGGCCGCGTTGCGCAACGGTTCGGGCGCCGGCGCCGGCAACAGCAGCGCATCGGCCGCGTCGCGCAGCGGCCCGTCGCGTCCGTCGGCGATACAGACGGTATGACCGGTCGCCTCGAGTTCAGACGCCAGCCGTGCGGCGAGACGGGTCTGCCCGCCGATCGCAATGATGATCGCTTTCATCGACGTGACTCACAGGTAGTCGGACAAGGCCGCGCGGGTCGGCGCGTGATCGAGCAGGCCGCTCATCCGGAAGAACTGCCGGATGTTGACGATCATCGGATGCTGGCTCGTGATCGGATAGGCACCCACCATGTCGTCCGCGATCCGCGCGCGCTCGGCGGCCGGCAGATCGAGCGCATCGATCAGGCGGCGATCGAACTGCAGTTGCAGGTCGGCGCTCAGGTATTCGCGCAGGAAGCACGGCAGCCCTTCGCCGAGCGCGAGCCGCGCGGGTTCGTCGATCTCCGACCAGTACAGCTTCACGAGATTGATCCAGAACGCCGAGTGACGGCCTTCGTCCGCGAGGTGATCGGCCATCACGCCCTTCACCGAGCGCTTGAGCGTCGCGTCGCGCGAGAACGCCGCGACTTCCGCCGTGACCGTGTTCTCCGAGATCGCGACGCACAGCAGTTCCATGCCGTCGCGGTACTGCGCGCCGACCCGCTCGACCGCGCGCGGAATCGCCCGCGACAGCTCGATCTCGCTGTTCGGCGGCAGCGGCGCGATGCCGGTGGCCTCCTCGACCTGCCGCAGGTAGTCCATCGCGACGTACGCGTGGTAGTCCTCGTCGATCACCACCGTCATCGCATCCTGCCGGCACGCGAACGGAAACGGATGCGCGAAGCGGCCGCGCGCGATCCGCAACGCGGTGGCGTTGACGATCTCCGTCTCGAAGATGATCACGTCCTGGATGTACTTGTAGAAGCTCTGCAGCAGGACGAAATCGCGCACCGCATCGCCCGCGTCGACGATCGCCGGGTGCGCGCACAGCGGCTGGCGTTCGAGCGGGTAGTAGCGCAGTTCGTCGTCCTCGACGATCCGCCGCGGGCGCGATCGCACGGTCGCGCGCGCCTCCCAGCGATCGACGTGGCTCACGTAGGTGACGGCGGTCGTCATCGCGTGTCCTCCGGGGAACCGTAGTAATGGATTTCGAGCAGCAGGCAGCCCGCGTCGCTGCGGAACGGGCCATGCGGCGTGCCGGCCGGGCGCACGAAGTAGCTGCCTTCCCGATACGTCGCGCGATACTCGCGCGTCGCGACGTCGACCAGGCTCTGGTCGCCGTCGATCAGGTGCACTTCCTCGTGGTAGTCGTGCAGGAACGGCACGCTCGTGCCCGCGCCCGGATCGAACCGCACGATCCGGGTCCGGATGCCGCGCTTCGCGTGCTCGTCCAGCGTATCGACGAGCACGACCTGGTCGATGCCGTCGTCGAACGCCGCCGGGTGCTCCCACTCGAGCGCCGCGAAATCGACGATGCGCTCCGACAGCCCGCGCGCGTTCATGCCGGCACCACGTTGCGGGTCTGGCCGAGATGCGCGAGCAGCCCGTCCCACAGGCGCATGCGCTCGTCGATCGCATCGAGCCCGGCCTGCAGCGCTTCCTCGAGCTTCGCCGCGTCGCCGTCGGCCGCCTCGCGGATCATCGCGCGCGCCGCCGGCCCGTGCTCGCCCGAATCCACTTCGATGTGGCGGTCGAGGTAATACACGAGCAGCGGAATCGACGAGCGCTCGATCTTCCATTCGTCGAGCAGCGTGCGGAACATGTCGGGAATCACGTTCTCGCGGCCGTAGAAGAAGTTGCCGAGCACCTGGTGCGTCGCGCCCGACGTGCACGCGGCCATCGTCGCCTCGACGAAGCGGATCACCGGCTCCGGCGCATCGACGGCCTTCAGCGCGGCCGACACCGAGAAGCCCGAGCGCACCAGCGACACCATTTCCTCGATGCGCGAGGTCGACGCGCCGACATCGCGCATCGCGTGCAGGTACAGGTCGTAGTGGCTCATGTGGCCGTTCGGCGTTTCGTCCGATTCCTCGCCGAGCACGATCTCGTTGATGAGACGCGACGCGTTCGCGTTGCGCGGCGCGACCCACGGCACCGCGACGGTCGTCAGGTCCTGCTGCAGCCGCTTCACGAGCGACATGAAATCCCACACGGCGAATACGTGCCATTCCATGAACACGCGCAGCTCGTCGATGGTACGGATCGATCCGAACACCGGATGATGCGCGAGCCGCTCGTGCTGCTCGCCGATTTTTCGCTCCAGCCCTTCCAGTTGATTCACGGGACTCTCCTAGTAATGTCCGCTCGCGCCAGCCCATTGCGCCGGCTTCCGGCGCCGGAAACCGTTTCCGGCGAATTGCCGGCAGGCCGTTTTCGGCTTGCGCAGCAATTTCAGGCGTCGATGCTAAATAAGCTGCCAATTTGCCGCCTATTCAAAACGGACATTCTCATATTCTTTCCGGACCAGACTATTCACTCATCCACCAAAGCCTTTACTGGCAAGGACTTTACGAATTACCGACAAAACCGCACGGAATTGACAGCCGCAAATTTGACTGTCTAGGATAAGAATTGCGATTCATCAAAAAATGAAATGCACGATGCGAATATGTATTTTTCATTAAACAAATACACGCATTTAATTCATCCACCGGAATAAGCTTTCCAGGAGAAACGACGTGATCGATTCGACGCTTCAATTGCCGCTGTCCGCGCCGCAGCGGGATTTCTGGGAGGCCGCCCTCGCGTATCCCGTTCCGTCGACGCATATCTACGCGGCCGAGTATTTCGAGATTCGCGGCGCACTCGACACCGACGCATTCGAACGCGCGCTGCGGCAGGTGATTCGCGAGGCGCAGACGCTGCACACGACGCGGATCGTGCTGGATGGCGACACGCCCGTGCGCGTGCTCGACGCCGCGCTCGCCGACGACTGGACGCTCGAACGCGTGGACCTCGCCGGCACGAAAGACGCGCACGCCGTCGCGCTCGCCGGCATGCGCGCGCACTGCACGGGTGCGATCGAACTGGCGCGCGGGCCGTTCTTCCGTCACACGCTGTACCGCATCGCACCGGATCACTACTACTGGTATCACGGTTACGCGCACATTCTGGTCGACGGCTATTCGGGCAGCCTGATCGCCACCCGCGCCGCCGAGCTGTACAGCGCGTTCGCGGCGGGCGCCAAGGCGCCGCCCGCGCGCTTCGCGTCGCTCGCCGAGCTGCAACTCGACGAAGACGCGTACCGTGCGTCCGAACAGTTCGCGCACGATCGCCGCTACTGGCTCGAACGCTTCGCGGACCAGCCGCGCACGGTCACGCTCGCCGGCCCCGCGCGCTTTCCCGAGCGCGACGACGGGCCCGACCTGCGCGAGACGCGCATCGCGAGCGCGAACGAGAGCGCACGCATCGAGGCGGTCGCCAAGGGGCTGTTCACGTCGACGGTGCCGCGGCTCGTCACCGCGCTGACCGCCGCCTACCTGTACCTGAACACCGGCGCGCACGACATCGTGCTGTCGGTCGCCGCGATGGCGCGCACGTCGGCGCGCGAGCGCCGCACGCCGACGCAGTGCGCGAACATGCTGCCGCTGCGCCTGCACGTCGAGCCGGGCCACACGCTCGACGACCTGTGCCGCCAGGCGAACCGCGAGATGACCGCGCTGCGCCAGCACCAGCGCTACCGGATGGGCGACCTGCACCGCGAACTGACGTCGCTCGACAACGGCCAGGGCGTGTTCGGCCCCGAGATCAACATCATGGCGTTCGACTACGACCTGCGGTTCGGCGACTGCGTGACGACGTCGCACAACCTGTCGGTCGGCACCACCGACGACCTGATGGTGAACCTGACCGACCGCCGCAACGGCGAACCGCTGCGCTTCGACTTCGACGCGAGCCCGCAGTACTACAGCCGCGAAGCGCTGAACGCTCACGTCGGCCAGTTTCTGACGTTCATGCGCGTCGCGCTCGACGAGCCGTTCGCGACGCTCGGCGCGCTCGAAAGCCGGCTCGACTTCCAGCCGGCGGCGCTCGCCGGCTGAAAATCGTCTGCGTCACCGTGTTGCCCCATCCAACCGAATCACTACGGAGTCCTGTCATGTCCTATTCGGAATCGCGCTTCTGGCATCCCCGGCAACATCCGCTCGCCGCGTCGCGCTCGCCGATCCGCATCACGCGCGGCGAAGGCTGCTACCTGTACGACGACACCGGCCGGCCGTATCTCGACGCGGTCGCGTCGCTGTTCAACGTATACGTCGGCCACGGCCGGCGGGAAATCAAGGAAGCGATCGTCCGGCAGCTCGACGAACTCGAATATCACCCGGTGTTCGCCGGGTTCAGCCATCCGCGCGCGGAAGAACTGTCGGCGCGGCTGATCGACATGCTCCAGCCGGAAGACATGAGCCGCGTGATCTTCGGCTCCGGCGGCTCGGACGCCGTCGAGGCCGCGCTGATGATCGCGCGGCAGTACTGGAAGGTGTCCGGGCAGCCCGAGCGCACCAAGTTCATCGCGCTGCGCCAGGCCTATCACGGCTCGCACTTCGGCGGCAGCTCCGTCACCGGCAACACCGTCTACCGGCGCAACTACGAGCCGACGCTCGCCGGCTGCTTCCACGTCGAGACGCCGTGGATCTATCGCAACCCGTTCACGCATGACCCCGAGGAACTCGGCCGGCTGTGCGCGTCGCTCGTCGAGCGCGAGATCCTGTTCCAGGGACCCGACACCGTGGCCGCCTTCATCGCCGAACCGGTGCAGGCGACCGGCGGCATCATCGTGCCGCCCGCGAACTACTGGCCGCTGGTGCGCGAAGTGTGCGACCGCCACGGCGTGCTGCTGATCGCCGACGAAGTCGTGACGGGCTTCGGCCGGACCGGCGCCGCGTTCGGCAGCCGCGGCTGGGGCGTCGCGCCGGACATCATGTGCCTGGCGAAGGGCGTGTCGTCGGGATATCTGCCGCTCGGCGCGACCGTCGTCAACCGCCGCATCGAGAACGCTTTCGCGTCCAACCCGGGCGGCATCGGCACGCTGATGCACGGCTACACCTACTCGGGCCACCCGATCGTCTGCGCGGCCGCGCTCGCGAACCTGCAGATCATCGTCGACGAGGATCTCGCCGGCAACGCGGCGCGCGAAGGCGCGTACCTGCTGGAGCGGCTGCAGCCGCTCGTCGACCGCTATCCGGTCGTCGGCGACGTGCGCGGCAAGGGGCTGCTGGTTGGCATCGACCTCGTGAAGGACAAGGCGACGCGCGAATCGATCGAGCCGTCGGACGGCTATGCGGCCGCGCTCGCCGACGCGGCGCGCGATGCGGGCGTGCTGATCCGCTCGCTCGGCAACCGGCTCGCGATCGCGCCGCCGCTCGTGATCGGTCGCGAGGACGTCGACCGGATCGTGCATGCGGTCGAGCACGCGTTCGAAACGGTGCCGCGCTGGACCGCACGCTGAGCGCGGCAGCGGGGAGGCGGCGGTCAGCGCGCCGCCGCTTCCGCGGCCGCGAGGTACTGGCTCGGCGTGACGCCGAACGCGCGCTTGAAGGTGGCCGCATAAGTAGTCGGGCTGCGATAGCCGACCTGGTGCGCGGCCTGCGTGACGGGCATGCCGCTCGCGAGCAGCGCGAGCGACATCGACAGCCGCAGTTGCTGGCGCCACGCGGCCACGCTCATGCCGGTCTCGCTGCGAAACAGGCGCGCCAGGTGGCGCGCGCTCAGCGCGGCGTCGCGTGCGAGCGTGTCGAGCGGCAACTCGCAGTGCGGCTCGCGCTGCAGCCGTTCGCACAGCTTCAGCAAGCGCCGGTCGCGCGGCAGCGGCAGCGTGAGCGGCGTCTGCGCGAGTTCGCTCAGTTCGTCGGCGAACAGGCGCGCGAGCGGATCGTGGTCAACGCTGCAATCGAACGGATGCGACACGCGCGTGGCGAGTTCGCGCAGCAGCGGCGATACCGTCATCGCGCACAGCGTGGCCGGCAGCCGCGCGCTGAGTGCATCGCCGAGATAAAGCGAGTAGAGCTGGACGTCGTCGGCCACGCGCATCGCATGGACGGTGCGCGCCGGAATCCAGATCGCGCGCAGCGGCGGGGTGATCCAGCGCTGGCCTTCGACGTCGAGTACCAATACGCCGCGCGTCGTAAACAATAGTTGCCCGGCCTGATGCGCGTGCGGCGCATACTCGTGAGCAAGCGCGCGGGCGGGGGCCGATGCGCAGGGCGGTTCGATCGCGCGGATCCCGCCGAAGGCGAACGCGCGCGCACCGGCGCGCGCGAGGAGAGGCACGTCTTGAACGCTGGTCATGGTCGATCAGTCCTGATACGAAACCGGAGGGGTACCGCAACACGTGAAACGACGGGGGGACAGTGCCCGCACAAGCGGGCCCGTCGTGCGAACAGCCGCCATTAAACCGGCGTCGGCTTCGCCTCAAAACTGTCCTTTTGAACAGGATACGCGCGGGGCGCAATGCACGGCCCGCCCACACCGACGAGGATCACCGATGGACCTGACAATACTGCACGACTGTTTCGACGCACTACAACGCGCGCCCACCGCGGAAGCCGCGTTTCCGCCGATTGCCGCCGCCGCGGCCGCGCTCGGGTTCCGGTATTGCGTGTACGGCTTGCGCCGCACGCTGCCGCTTGCCCGGCCCGACCTGCAGATCGTCGGCAATCATCCACGCGAATGGGAACACCGTTATGTGAAATTCGGCTACGTGACGATCGATCCGATCATCAAGCGGGTCGCGAGCCAGCCGCGGCCGGTCGTATGGAATGCCTTCGACGAGCCGGGCGACACCGCGTTCTGGCACGACGCGGCGTGCTTCGGGATGCGTTACGGCTGGTCGCACGGCGGCTACGACCGGGCCGGCAATCTCGGCGTGCTGACGCTCGTGCGCGACACGACGCCGCTCGACGCGGATGAAATCTCGCGATTGCGCGCACCCTGCGCGAGCCTCGCGCATGCGGCGCACGCATACCTGATGCCGCGCCTTGCCGATCCGATCGCGCCGGTCGGCACCGGGCTGACGCTGCGCGAGCGCGAGGTCCTGGCGTGGACGGCCGACGGCAAGACGGCCTACGAG
>NZ_JACFYV010000185.1:0-13314 GCF_016759955.1 Burkholderia sp. KCJ3K979 | reverse complement strand
CGCCAGCAGCACGCCCGTCAGCCCCGCCACGCCGCGCGCACGCAGCGACGGTTGCGCGATGCGCTTCACGAGCGCCGCAGGCAGCATGCTGTCCTGCGCGAGATCGATGCGCTCCAGCCGGTGCGCGGTCAGGCCGCGCCAGTACAGCCGGCGCGTGCCCGGCGCCAGAATCTCGACGAGCACGTCGTCTTCGTAGCGCAGGCCGGCTTCGTCGTCGGCGAGATCCATCGCGACGAAATACCGCGCGAGCACGTCCGGTGCGTCGTGACGCAGGTAGTCGGCCAGCGCTTCGTCGGCGAGCGGCGCGTCGAGACGCGCGGTCTGCACCGAAAGGCGCTTGAACGGATCGAAGGCCTTGAACACGCCCGGTTCCAGCACCTTCACGAAATCGCCCTCGCTCATCAGCAGCGCGCGTTCGTTCTTTTTCACCACATGACGCTTCCACATATTTTTGTCCTTTTCTTCAATGGCCGCCGGGTAACGCGCATCGTGCGGATCGCGGGGCGACGCAATCGGGCGGGCGGCGCGCTGGCCGGCGTCGAAGCGCATGGCGACGCCTGCTGCATTGCGTCGTCGTGCGCCTTCGCGCGGGCCGTGCGGCCGCCCGGCCGATCGCGCGGAACCGCAACCGGTCCGACGCGCGGCGGGCCTGTCGGCCCGCACCGGCGGGTACTGCCTTCATACGAGACCGTCCTTGCGGACAGCGTTCGAGCGGGATTTGAACCCGCCACCGGCCGGCTTTCGCCGGCTGCTCCACCTGGCTGAGCTTTCGAACAATGGGCGCCCCGGGATTCGAACCCGGGCGAAGCATCCTGGCGCGCGCCCCTTTGCCTTCGTCTGTCCATGGCGGCATGCGCTACCGCGACGAACGAGGTTCGGCGGCGGCGCACCAGCAGGGCTTGTTGAACCCTGGCTCGTGGGTCAGCGGGACATCCGGCGTCTTTTATTTAGCGAGGAGCGTGCCAGTGAGCGGCTGGCGCTTCTGGAAATCTCTCAACACATTGAAGTTAAAAGGGAATTATCTGTTTTGCAGTGTCTGGCATCGACGCTGTCGGCACGTCACGGTCATGAATATCCGATACAATTAGATCGCTTCTTATCTCATGAGATAAACATGCGCAAAACCGTTGCGATCGGTTTTCTCGGCACCGTGCTCGACCAAGGTGGCCGCGCGCCGCGCCGTTACCGCAAATGGCGGCCGACGATTTCGCTGTGCGAGCAGCCCGACCTGCCGATCGACCGGCTCGAACTGCTGCATTCGCTGGACTACACGCGTCTCGCCAGCCAGGTGCGGGACGATCTCGCGCGCGTGTCGCCGCGAACCGACGTGCGGCTCACGCCGGTCACGATCCACGATCCGTGGGATTTCGAGGAGGTTTATGCGACGCTGCACGATTACGCACGCGCGTACCCGTTCGACCTCGAACACGAGGATTACCTGATCCACATCACGACCGGCACGCACGTCGCGCAAATTTGCTGGTTCTTGCTGGCGGAAGCGCGTTACCTGCCCGCGCGCCTCGTGCAGACCGGGCCGCCGCAGCGGACCGACGAAGGGCCGAGCGGGCCGGGCACGATCTCGGTGATCGATCTCGACCTGTCACGCTACAACCGGATCGCGCAGCGCTTCACGCGCGAGCGCGACGAAACGGTGTCGTTCCTGAAGGCCGGCATCGCGACGCGCAACGCGCGCTTCAATGCGCTGATCGAGCAACTCGAGCGCGTGGCGGTGCGTTCGCGCGCGCCGATGCTGCTGGTCGGGCCGACGGGGGCCGGCAAGTCGTTTCTCGCGAAGCGCGTGTACGAGCTGAAGCGCGGCCGGCATCGGCTCGCGGGGCCGTTCATCGAGATCAACTGCGCGACGCTGCGCGGCGACGCGGCGATGTCGACGCTGTTCGGTCACGTGAAGGGCGCGTTCACAGGGGCGCAGTCGGCGCGCGCGGGGCTGCTGCGCGCGGCGGACGGCGGGCTGCTGTTTCTCGACGAGATCGGCGAACTCGGGCTCGACGAACAGGCGATGCTGCTGAAGGCGATCGAGGAGAAGCGCTTCCTGCCGGTCGGCGCGGACGTCGAGGCGACCAGCGATTTCGAACTGATCGCGGGCACGCACCGCGATCTGCGGCAGATGGTGGCGGCCGGCACGTTCCGCGAGGACCTCTATGCGCGGATCAACCTCTGGACCTATGAATTGCCGGGACTGGCCGAGCGCCGCGAGGACATCGAGCCGAACCTCGAATTCGAGCTCGACCGTTTCGGTCGCGAGCAGGGCGAGCAGGTGCGGTTCAACGTCGAGGCGAAGCGGCGCTATCTCGCGTTCGCGGCCTCGCCGCGCGCGACGTGGGCCGGCAACTTCCGCGAGCTGTCGGCGTCGGTCACACGGATGGCGACGCTGGCCGATGCGGGGCGCATTACCGAGGCGCTCGCCGAGCAGGAAGTCGAGCGGCTGACGCGCACGTGGTCGTCGCCGGGTGGCGCGAGTATGGCGGACGCGTGCGTCGACGCGGTGTTCGGTGCGCGTGCGGCGGAACTCGACCTGTTCGACCGTGCGCAGCTCGAACGCGTGCTCGACGTGTGCCGCACGTCGGCGAGCCTGTCGGAAGCCGGGCGCACGCTGTTCGCGGTGTCGCGGCAGAGCAAGAAGCAGCCGAACGACGCGGACCGGCTGCGCAAGTATCTCGCGCGGTTCGGGCTCGATTGGGACGGTGTGCGGCGCGCGCTCGACGGTGTGTGAGGGCGAGCGCGGCGCATGATGTCCGCGCTGCGGAGAGCGTTCGCGCGTCTCGTATCGTATGCGGTAACTTCAGGAGCATTCTAGTGATCGAGATTCCGTTGACGGTCAGGCCGTTGTTTGTCGCGGCCGGGTGGCGCGGCTCTGGCGACGGCCGCCTGTCGGCCCGCGACGGCGAACATCCGGGCGATGCGATCCTGCGTGAATTCGGCACGTTGATCGTGGGTGCGGAGCCGGCCCGGCGCAGCGGGGAAACCTGCGCACCGATGGGAATCGCGTTTCGCGCACTGGAGCGTCAGGATGAACAGATTGCCGCGTGGGAGCGGGCGCTCGACACGACGATGATCGGAATCGCCGAGGACGATCTCGGCTACGTCGAGTTTTATGTCGATACGCAGGGCCGCGTGTTCACGACGAATTGCGTGATGGACGGCGTCTATCTGGCGGGATTCACGTTCGGCGACGCGATCGAACGCACGCTGCTCGGGCGGGTCTCGATTCCGCTATTGCTCGACAAGCAGGCGTCGATCGCCTATTACGGCGCGCATCTGACGGGCGACGACCCGCGCGTCATGACGGCCGCGCAGTTGCGGGCCGGCAATGACGGATCGCGCGCGGCGCCGTGATGCGGCGGAGCTTCAGCCGATGGCCGACGCGGCCGCCTCCTGGAACGGGGCCAGGAATACCCAATCCGGATGCGCCGCCGCGATGTCCGCCAGCCCGCGCGCGAACGCGTGCACCGGCAGCCACGGATACCCGAACGCCGCGTGCAGCCGATCGAGTTTCAACGACTGCGGATCGTCGATCGTATCCATCCGCGCGATATGAATGTGCAGCGCGGCAACCCGCGCAACGTCGTCGCTTTCACCATCGATGGCGAACTGCCAGCGGTACGTGCCGTGTCCGATCCGCAGCGCGCCGCTGTCCTTCTGCCGCATCACGACGAGCCACGGCATGCTGCTGACGCCGTGCTCATCGACGGGCGGGGTCGTGCAGACGTAATAGGTTCGGCACTGCTCGAACCTTTCGCCGAATGCCTCGACCAGCGTATGCGCAATGGCCGCCACGCCCGTCACGCGCGGCGGAAAATCGATGTCGTCGTTGGCGAGGGAAAAGCTCAGTTCGGCATTGGCCGCGAAGCAGTCCGCGATCAGCGCGGCCTGGTTCAGGTCCTTCGCACGCAGATAGCATTCGAGCAGCGCGCGAACCGTGGCGGGATGAAGCGGGAAGGGCATGTTCGAGCCTCCTGTGTCGGGAAAGTATCGGGAAATCGGGCCGCCTGCAGGCCGCTAGGCTGGCCGAGGCCGCCGGTGCCTTTGCCGTATAATTTCGTTCCAAAGCTAAATTCGCATGACCGCACGGAGCGTCGACGTCATGGCCAAGCAGCAAGAGGAGTCCGTTCTGACCATTACCAACCCGGCCTGCCTGATCGACGGCACGGACACGGAATTTCGCCACCTGATCAACGGGCTGCTGCCGTTCGCGGCGCGCCTGCTGTCGGTGCGCGACGGTTTCGGCTCGTTGATCGGTCTCACCGGCATCCAGTATTCGCTGCTCGTATCGGTCGCCCATCTGTCGCATGACGACGTCGTGACCGTCAACCGCCTCGCCGATCATCTGCACCTGAGCGGCGCGTTCGTCACGATCGAGACCGGCAAGCTGAAGAAGCTCGGCCTGATCGACAAACGCTCGGACCCCGACGACAAGCGCAAGATGCGGCTCACGGTCACGCCGGCCGGCTCGAAGCTGCTGAAAGCGCTCGTCGATACGCAGCAGCGCATCAACAACGTGCTGTTCGAAGGCGTGACGAAAACCGAATTCAAGGCGCTCTGCTCGGTGATCGACCGCCTCGTTACCAACGGCGATCGCGCGACGCTCGATCTTGCGCACATGATCGCTCGCCAGGAAAAAGGCTGACGCGCGCCGGCTGCCGCGCTCAGTGCGCGGCCCACTCGATCGTATCCAGGTCGACCCCTTCGAGATGCATGTCCCACAGCGGGCTCAATTCGCGCAGCTTGCCGACTGTGTCGCGTACCTGCGCGATCACGCTGTCGACCTCGGCTTCGGTCGTGAAGCGGCCGAGCGTGAAGCGGATCGAGCTGTGCGCGAGTTCGTCGCTGCGGCCGAGCGCACGCAGCACGTAAGACGGCTCCAGCGACGCCGACGTGCACGCGGAACCTGACGACACCGCGACGCCCTTGATTCCCATGATCAGCGATTCGCCCTCGACGAAATTGAAGCTGACGTTCAGGTTGTGCGGAATCCGGCGTGCGAGGTCGCCGTTCACGTAAACCTCGTCGAGCGTCGACAGGCCGGCCAGCAGCCGGTCGCGCAACGCGCCGACGCGGCGGCTTTCCTCTGCCATTTCTTCCTTCGCCAGCCGGAACGCTTCGCCCATCCCGACGATCTGGTGCGTCGGCAGCGTGCCGGAACGCATCCCGCGCTCGTGGCCGCCGCCGTGCATCTGCGCTTCGAGGCGCACGCGCGGCTTGCGGCGCACGTACAGCGCGCCGATCCCCTTCGGGCCGTACACCTTGTGCGCGGTCACCGTCAGCAGGTCGACGTTCAGTGCATTCACGTCGACCGGAATCTTGCCGGCCGCCTGCACCGCATCGCAGTGGAACACGATGCCGCGTGCGCGGCACAGCGCCCCGATCTCGGCCACCGGCTGGATCACCCCCGTTTCGTTGTTCGCGAGCATGACCGACACCAGGATCGTGTCGGCGCGCAGCGCCTGCTGTAACCCATCGAGGTCGAGCAGGCCGTCCTCCCGCACGTCGAGGTACGTGACGTCGAAGCCCTGGCGCTCGAGTTCGCGACACGTATCGAGCACGGCCTTGTGTTCGGTCTTCACCGTCACGAGGTGCTTGCCCTGGCCCTGATAGAAGTGCGCCGCGCCCTTGATCGCGAGGTTGTTGCCTTCGGTCGCGCCGGACGTCCATACGATTTCGCGCGGATCGGCGCCGAGCAGCGCGGCGACGTGCGCGCGCGCTTCCTCGACCGCCTGCTCGGCATCCCAGCCGTAGCTGTGGCTGCGTGAAGCCGGGTTGCCGAACTGCTCGTGCAGGAACGGCACCATCTTGTCGACCACGCGCGGATCGACGGGCGTCGTCGCGCTGTAGTCCATGTAGATCGGACGGGATGACATCGAAAAGGCTCCGGAAAGCGACGTTTCGCGCGGGTCGCGAGCGCCGGTGAATACGGTTGGCGCAGTGTACGTGGACATTCGCGCGAGCCGCGCAACATCCATCCCGCCAGTAGGGTTGTCTTTCAAACAAAGCTTTCAAGATCAGGGTTTACGACATCTTGAACCGGCTTTTGTGTTTACATTTAATAAAAGCTAAATAACAAAGCTAATTAACGGTGCTTTGTTGATGCGGATTCCTCAGGGGAATCCGGAAATGCAACCCAAGGAGAACGAGATGAGCGAGAACCACGCAGGAACCGGCGCGGATGCCGACGAGCAGCGGCGTTTCCGCGCCGCGCTGTCGATGTTCGCGACGGGCGTCGCGGTGATTACCGCCCCGCGCAAGGAGGGGATGCCGATCGGCATCACGGTCGCGTCGTTCAATTCGGTGTCGCTGGACCCGCCGCTGATCCTGTTCTCGGTCGACCGCCGCAGCCTGAGCCTCGGCGACCTGGCCGGCGCGGATGGCTACGCGGTCAACGTGCTTGACGAGACGCAGCAGCACCTGTCGAACTCTTTCGCGAAAGCGAACGGCGACAAGTGGGGCTGGCGCGGCGGCGCGGCTGGCGACGACGGCATGGTGCTGTTGCCTGACGCTCTCGCGACGTTCGAATGCGAACCGTATGCGCTGTACGACGGCGGCGACCACGTGATTTTCGTCGGCCGCGTGACGCGGCACCGCGCGCGCTCGGACGGACGCCCGCTGATCTTCTTCGGCGGTCGTTACCGCGCGCTCGACGGCGCGCATGCGCCATCCATGTGAATGCAACCCACGATTCATTCCCCCAGGAGCACATCATGATCAAGAACGGCACTCAGCACATCGCGTCGCTGCGCGACGGACGGCAGGTCTACCTGAACGGCCAGCCGGTCGGCGACGTGACCGCGCACGCGGCATTCCGCAATTCGATCCGCAGCTACGCGAGCCTGTACGACTACCAGGCGCGCGACGAGAACGTCGAGAAGATGACGTTCGTGTCGCCCGACTCGGGCAACCGCGTGAGCCGGATCTGGCAACTGCCGACGTCCTATGACGAACTCGTCGAGCGCCGTGCCGCGCTGGAAGCGTGGTCGGAGCTGCATTACGGCTTCATGGGCCGCTCGCCCGACCACGTCGCGTCGTGTCTCTCCGGCATGTACATGGGCGCCGACGTGTTCGAACAATACGACCCGGCGCGCGCCGGCGCGCTGCGCGACTACTACCGTTATGCACGCGACAACGACCTGTTCCTGACCTACGTGATCGTGAATCCGCAGGCGAACCAGTCGAAGGCCGCGCACGAGCAGGAGGACAAGTACCTTGCGGTCGGCATCGTCGATCAGGATGCCGAAGGCATCACGGTGCGCGGTGCGAAGATGCTCGCGACGAGCGGGATCATGGCGAACGAGGTGTTCTGCAGCTGCATCCAGCCGCTGCGCGAAGGCGACGAGATGTATGCGCTGTCGTTCGCGGTGCCGATGAACGCGAAGGGTATGAAGATCATGTCGCGCAAGTCGTACGAGGAGAGCGCGACGTCGGTGTTCGACAACCCGCTGTCGAGCCGCTTCGACGAGAACGACGCGGTGCTGTACTTCGACGACGTGAAGGTGCCGTGGGAGCGGATCTTCGTCGCCGGCAATACGGCGATGTGCGCGAAGCAGTTCCATGCGACACCCGCGCACGTGTACCAGAACTATCAATGCCAGGTGCGCCTGATGACGAAGCTGCGCTTTCTCGTCGGGCTCGGCCTGAAGATCTCCGAGGTCAACGGCACCAATACGTTCCCGCAGGTGCGCGAGACGCTGGGCCAGCTCGCGGCCGAAGCGTCGATGGTCGAGGCGTGGGTCTACGGGATGGAAGCGAAGGGCACGGTCGTCAACGGCTTCTACGTGCCCGACCGCAACATGCTGTACGGCTCGCAGGTCGTCACGCAGCAGCTCTATTCGAAGGTGCTCAACACACTGCGCGAGCTCGCCGGCGGCGGAATGATCATGTTGCCGTCCAGCGTGCGCGATTTCGAGAACCCCGACCTGCTGCGCATCATCGAGAAGACGCAGAAGTCGCCGGTGTGCTCGTCGGAGGAACGCGTGAAGTTCTTCAAGCTCGCGTGGGACGCGGTCGGCTCCGAATTCGCGTCGCGCCACAACCAGTACGAGCTGTTCTACGCCGGCGCGTCGTTCGTCACGAAGAGCCATGCGTATCGCACGTACGACTGGCAGCGTGCGTCGCATCTGGTCGATTCGATGCTCGGCAGCTATTCGCTGAACCAGGAACTGTCGACGCCGCGTGCCGCTTGACTAGCCGCATCGCAACCCCTTTTACCCGCTATCGCAATCAGGAGAGACAGATGGCCATCAACAAGCTTCACGACGAATTCCACACGCTGGACATGCAGCGCGACTGGCGGCTGCCGGAAGGCTATGACCCGGCGTCCGGCGCGCAGGAGCTGATCCTGTCGGGCGCGCTCGACACCGAGCGCAAGCGCGGCAGCCGCACGCGCCTGCTGCGCCTGCCGGCCGGGCTGCACACGAAGCAGCCGTTCGTGCACGACTACTGGGAAGAGGTGTTTCTGGTCGAAGGCGACCTGACCGTCGGCAACGACGAGCACGGCGACGGCGGCACGCCGTTCAAGGGCTACACGTACGCGGTGCGTCCGCCCGGCGCGTGGCATGGCCCGTTCAAGTCGAACGGTGGCTGCGTGCTGCTGGAAATCCACTATTACGATCCGGCTTGAGGTCGGCCGATCCATGACAGACGGCGGGCCGCTGCATCGCGCGGTCCGCGACGAGGAGCATTCGATGAAAACCATCACGTTCGCGATCGACGGTCGCGACGGCCGCACCGAGCGCGCGATCGCGATCCACACGCTCGTGATCGCGGGCTGGACCGGCCGCGACACGGTCGCGATGGAAAAGCATATCCGCGAGCTGGAAACGCTCGGCGTCAAGCGCCCGGCGACGACGCCGGTGTTCTACCGCGTCGCGGCCGATCGCCTCGATCCGTCGCCGGCGATCCAGGTCTCGGGCGGGCAGAGCAGCGGCGAAGCGGAATTCGTGCTGGTGCGAGACGGCGGCGACACGTTCGTCGGCATCGCGTCCGACCACACCGACCGCGAGGTCGAGACATACGGCATCACGGTCTCGAAGCAGATGTGCGGCAAGCCGTGCGCGAACACGCTGTGGAGGCTCGACGACGTGACCGGTCACTGGGATCGGCTGGTGTTGCGTGCATACGCGACGATCGACGGCGAGCGCGTGCTGTATCAGGAAGGTAGCGTGACCGCGATGCGCGCGCCGGACGATTTGCTCGCGCAGTTCGCGCGCGATGGCGGCCGCTTCGAGGACGGCACCGCGATGCTGTGCGGCACGCTCGCGGCGATCGGCGGTATCCGGCCGGCCGAGCGGTTCGAGGTCGAGCTAGAGGACCCGGTGCTGGGCCGCACGATCCGGCATGCGTATGCGGTGGACACGTTGCCCGTCGCGGGCTGACGCGAACCGAACCGCGAATGCGCGCTCAAGCGCGACAGATCGCGATGATCTCCGCGCTCGTCGCCTCGTCGAATGGCGTGCGCTCCCAGTCGCCGTACCAGTCGGCCGACACGAAACCGGCTGCCGTCACGCGCGCCTGCAATTCGGCGTGCGCGATGAAACGCAGCCGGCTCGTATTCGTCAGCACCGTGTCGTCGCGGCGGAAGCGGTAGTGCGTGTCGAACGTCACGATCGCGCCGTCAATCGCCCTCACCGCGTGATGGAGATCGACGATGCCGAGTTCGTGCGACTCGACGCTGCGTGCCGATTGCGCGGGTTTCCATGCTCGCCACGGTTCGGTGCGCGGGTTGCGGGTGTCGAACAGAAAGCAGCCGCCGTCGTCGAGCACGCGTCGCACGCCGCGCAGCGTCGCGTCGATGTCGTCGTCGGTCAGCAGGCACTGGAACGCGTGCCCGGTCATCACCACTGCATCGAACGGCGCACCGGGCGGCAGGCCGCCGAGCGCGCACGCGAACCAGCGTACGGCGCCGGCACCCGGCTGGCGTCGCGCGTAATCGATCATCGCCGGCGCGGGATCGATCGCGACGACGTCATGCCCGGCCGCCGCGAGCCGCCGCGCGAACGTGCCGGTGCCGCAGCCGAGATCGAGGATGCGTCGCCGGGCGGCGCCGATCGCGGCGGCGTAGAACGCGAAGTCCCGATCGCTGGCGTTGAACAGGTCGTACACCGCGACGAGGCGCGGGTCGGTGTAGAGCAGGTCCGCGTCGGCGCGCGTCATGCGGCTGCTTGCGTCAGCGCTGCTGCACGGCTACCCGCAGCCCGAGCGCGATGAAGATCGAGCCGATGATCTTGCCCTGCCAGCGCGTGAGCCACGTGAGCCGCTTCACGATGCGGCCGAGCGGGCGGATCGAGCATGCGATCAGCGTCGTGTAGAGCGAGCTGAGCACGACGAAGATCAGCCCGAGCACCGCGAACTGCACGAACGTCGAGCCGCGTTCCGGATGCACGAACTGCGGCATGAACGCGAGAAAGAACAGCGCGGTCTTCGGATTCAGCACTTCGGCGGGAATCGCCTGCAGGTACGCCTTGAGCGGCGTGACGGGCGACACCTGCGGCAGCGACGGATCGGACGGTTTCTCGAGCAGCGCCCGCACGCCGAGATAGATCAGGTACGCGGCGCCGACCAGCTTCACGACGTTGAACGCGAGTGCCGACGTCATCAGCAGCGCCGACAGACCGACGGCCGCGAACAACGTATGCACGAAGTCGCCGCTCGCGACGCCGAGGCCGGTCAGGATGCCGGTCTTGCGGCCACCCTGCACGGTGCGGCTCAGCACGAGCAGCACGGCGGGGCCGGGGATCAGGAACAGGCCCAGGACGACAGCCGTGAAGGTGGTCAGCGTGGTCAGGTCGAACATGGCGGCTCCGGCAGGTTGGCGCGGCGGCAGGGGATCGGCGCATTGTATTCGGTTCGGCGCGCGGGCGCTGACGGCCGTTTCGAACGGCGCGGCTGCGTCGGCGCCTTTCTGGTATAAGCACGACAGGACGCGCCGGCGTCCGGCCTTTTTTCACAGCCCGTCGTTCCATGCGCGACCTTCCACCGATCACCGATCCTGCCGCGGACGCCGACGTCTATCACGTGCCGCGTCCGCTCGTCGTGTTCGGCGGCTCGGTCGTCGAGCCCGAGTGGCGGCTGGAGCGGCACAGCCATCGCCAGGCGCAGCTGCTCTACACGCTGAGCGGCGTCATCTATTGCGAGATCGACGGCGGCGTGTGGACCGCGCCGCCGCAATGCACGGTCTGGATTCCCGGCGATGTCCCGCATGCGGCGCGCGGCTCGGCCGGCGCCACTTTCTACGCGGTACTGGTCGAACCCGACGCGGCGCTCGACCTGCCCACGCGCTGCTGCACGCTCGCCATGTCGCCGCTGTTGCGCGAGCTGCTGCTGAAGGCGGCCAGCTTCCCGAACCTGTACGACGTCGACGGGCCGCAAGGGCGGCTGGTGGCGACGCTGCTCGACGAGCTCGTCGCGGCCCCGGTCGAGGACTTGTACCTGCCGATGCCGGCCGATCGCCGGCTGCGCAAGCTGATCGACCATCTGCTCGACGACCCGGCCGACAAGTCGCCGCTGCCCGAACTCGCGCGGCGTGCAGGCATCAGCGAGCGCAGCCTGACGCGCCTCGCGACGAAGGAGCTCGGCATGAGCCTCGGCGACTGGCGCCGGCGGCTGCACGTCGCGCTGTCGCTGCGGATGCTGACGACCGGCCGCCGCGTGCATCAGATCGCGATCGATCTCGGCTACGAGAGCGCGAGCAGCTTCGTCACGATGTTCCGCAAGGCGACCGGCAAGCCGCCGACGCAATTCCTGACCGACCGGCAACGCTGAACCGCCGGACTGCGCGCCCGCGCCCGTTTGGCCGGATTGAAAAAGCAGTTGGCCGGGATGAGAAATGACGCATGAGGGCTCGATCCATAAAATGAGAATCGTTCTCATCTGGAGGCCGACATGCAAATCACCACGACTGAATTTCCGTTCGTCTGGCTGCGTTACAGCGGCTCGACCCACACCGATCCCGCCCGACTGATTGCCGAACTCGACGCGTTGCTCGCGCGCCGCGAACGCTTCGTTCTTCTGACCGACGATGCGCCGTCCGGCGACGATCGCGCCGACAACGATCACGAGATGCGCAAGCAGCTCGCGAAGTGGAGCAAGGCCAACCGCGCGCTGTCGCGCGAATGGATTCCCGGGATGATCGCGATCGAGCCCAATGCGGCGCGGCGCGTGGCGCTCAATGCCTTTTCGGGCGCCTTCGAGAAAGTCTGGGGATATCCGCTGAACGCGGCGGCGAGCCGCGACGACGCGCTGGCGCTCGCGCAACGGCTGCTCGCCGAACCGGCGCCCGGCATCGCGGCGGCGAACGCCTGACCCGACGGCCGCGCCGCTCGCGCGACTTGCGTCGACCTCGACATCGACACGTCGCACGGTGCGCGCACGCGCGCCGCGGCCTATCGCAACCACGCAGAGGTGTCCGGTGGACAATCCGATCCGCGCGATGCGCATCTTCACGCGCATCGTCGAAATGAACAGCTTCACGCGCGCGGCGCAGGCGCTCGGCATTTCGCGCGCCACCGCCACGCGCACCGTGCAGGAACTCGAAGCGGCGCTCGGCATGCCGCTGCTGGTGCGCACGACGCGCGCGTTGCGGCCGACGCCCGAAGGCGATGCGTATTACCGGCGCTGCGTCAGCATCACGGCGGACGTCGACGAGCTCGAAGCCAGCATCCGCGGCGCCGCGCTGCATCCGAGCGGGCCGCTGCGCGTCGAGCTGCCGGCGTCGGTGGCGAGCACGATCGTGTTGCCGGCGCTCGGCGAATTTCATGCGCGGCATCCCGATCTCGAGCTGACGCTTGCCGTGGCCGGGCGCGCGGGCGACCGCATCGGCGACGCGATCGACTGCAGCATCCGGCTCGGTGCGCTGCCCGATTCGTCGCTCGTCGCGCGCCGGCTCGGCTCGCTCGAACGCGTGACGTGCGCGAGCCCCGCGTATCTCGACCGCTTCGGCGTGCCGCGCACGCCCGACGATCTGGGCGCGCATCGCGCGGTAGGCGGGTCGCACGTGTTCGGCCAGCGTTCGGCGGAGCTCGAGTTCGTGGTGGACGACGCGGTACGCAAGGTGCGGCTCGACGGCATCGTCAGCGTGGACGACGAACAGGCGTATCTCGCCTGCGGCGTACACGGCCTCGGGTTGATCCAGCCGACCCGCGTTGCCGCGCAGCCGCTGATCGATGCGGGACGGCTGCGGGAAGTGTTGGCGGGCTGGCAACCCGATGCGCTGGCCGTGTCGGCCGTCTACGTGAAGCGGCCGCACGTGTCGCCCGGCGTGCGCGCGTTCGTCGACTGGATCGCGGAGCGTTTCGTGCAGGCTGGCTA
>NZ_JACFYV010000184.1:0-13505 GCF_016759955.1 Burkholderia sp. KCJ3K979 | reverse complement strand
CGGGCAACTGACCGACGCGCTCGCGCACGCGGGCTACCCGGCCGATATCGTCGACCTCGCGCATGCGGCCGATGCCATTGCGTCGTTGCCGGCGGGGCAACCGGCGCATGTCGTGTTCTGCGCGCCGGAAACGCCGCTCGCCGACACGACGACGGGAGACGACCTGATGGCCGCGCTGCGTCACGGCGTGATCGCGCTGGCGGCGCTCGTGCGCGCGCTCGGCGCGCAACCGAACGCACGCACGCGGCTGACCGTCGTCACGCGCGGCGGCGCGCCGTTCGCCGGGGCCGCGAACGCGCATCCGGAACAGGCGACGCTGTGGGGCCTCGGTCGCGTGCTGGCGAACGAGCATCCCGAACTCGCGTGTCGCCTGATCGACGTCGATCGCACGGCGCACGGGATTCCCGATGCGCTGATTCGCGAGCTGACCGGCGCGGCGGTCGAGGAAGAAGTCGTGCTGAGCGCGCACGGGCGGCTGGTGCCGCGCATGCTGACGGCCGCACAGGCCGCGGCGCGCAGCGACGGCGCGCTTGCACGCGCGTCGGTGCTGGCGTTCGACGCACCGGGCTCGTTGCGCAATCTCGAATGGTTTGCGCTACCGGAAAGCGCGCTGGGCGACGACGAGGTGGAAATCGAACCGGTTGCCACCGGCCTGAATTTCCGCGACGTGATGTATGCGATGGGGCTGCTGTCCGATGAAGCGGTGGAGACCGGCTTTGCGGGCGCGACGATCGGCATGGAGCTGTCCGGCCGCGTCGTCCGGGTAGGCCGCGCGGTGACGGCATTCGCTGCGGGCGATGCGGTGCTCGGTTTCGCGCCGGCGTCGTTCGCGACGCGCGTCAGGACGCGCGCGCAGGCCATCGCGCCGAAACCCGAGCGTCTGTCGTTCGAGGAAGCGGCGACCGTGCCGACCACGTTCTTCACCGCGTACTACGCGCTCGTCGAACTCGCGCGGCTGCGCCGCGGCGAGCGCGTGCTCGTGCATGGCGGCGCGGGCGGCGTCGGGATCGCCGCGATCCAGCTGGCGCGCCACTTCGGCGCGGAAGTGTTCGCGACGGCCGGCAGCGACGAGAAGCGCGAGTTCGTGCGCCTGCTCGGCGCCGATCACGTGCTCGACTCGCGCAGCCTGGCGTTCGCGGACGAGATTCGCGCGATGACGGGCGGCGAGGGCATCGACATCGTGCTGAATTCGCTCGCCGGCGAGGCGATGGTGCGCAGCATCGATACGCTGCGTCCGTTCGGCCGTTTCCTCGAACTCGGCAAGCGCGATTTCTACGAAAACAGTCATATCGGGCTGCGGCCGTTCCGCAACAACATCAGCTATTTCGGCATCGATGCCGACCAGTTGATGGGCGCGTTGCCGGAGCTGACCGCGCGGCTGTTCGGCGAAGTGATGGCGCTGTTCGCGGCAGGCGTGCTGCATCCGCTGCCGTATCGCGCGTTCCCTGCCGAGCGGGCCGAGGATGCGTTCCGCTACATGCAGCAGGCGCGCCAGATCGGCAAGGTGCTCGTGACCTATCCGTCCGGCACGCCCGCGCCGACGCGCGGCGTCGCGCGGGCAGAAGCGCTCGCGCTCGATCCGCACGGCGCTTACCTGGTGGTCGGCGGCACGGGCGGCCTGGGCTTCGCGAGCGCGCGCTGGATGATCGAGCACGGCGCACGCCGGCTGACGCTGGCGAGCCGTTCCGGCGAACTCGGCGCCGCGGCGCGCGAGGAGGTCGCGCGCTGGCGCGACACGCTCGGTGTCACCGTCGACGTCGTGTCGTGCGATGTGACCGATGCCGCGGCGGTCGACGCGATGATGGCCGCGCTCGTCCGGCGCGACGTTCCGCTGAAGGGCGTGCTGCATTCCGCGATGTCGATCGACGACGGTCTCGTGCGCAATCTCGACGATGCGCGGATGGCCGCGGTGCTCGCGCCGAAGGTTGCCGGCGCGTGGAACCTGCATCGCGCGACGCGCGGGCTGCCGCTCGATCTGTTCGTCGTCTATTCGTCGGCGACCACCTATCTCGGCAATCCGGGGCAATCGAACTACGTCGCGGCCAATACTTTCCTCGAGGCGCTGGTCGAACATCGTCGCGCGGCAGGCTTGCCCGGCACGTTCATGGCCTGGGGGCCGCTCGAGGATGTCGGCTTCCTCGCACGCAACGCCGATACGCGCGAAGCGTTGCAGTCGCGGATCGGCGGTGCGTCGATCACGTCCGACGAAGCGATGGCCGCGCTCGAGCGCGTGCTGGTGGCGGGTGCGGCCGGCGAAGCGGTGGTGCGGCTCGACTGGCATGCGGTGGCACGCGGGATGCCGGCGGCGAAGGCGCGCCGGTATGCGCTGCTGCAATCGCAGGCGAAGGGGGGCGATGCGCGCGACGGCGGCACGCAACTGCGTGAAGAAGTGCTCGCCCTGCCGCGCGACGAAGCCGTCGCGCTGGTGGCGCGGACGCTGCAGGCGCAGATCGCGCGGATTCTGCATATGACGCCCGATCGCATCGCGCTCGACAAGTCGGTGCTCGACATGGGCATGGATTCGCTGATGGGGATGGAGCTCGGCCTTGCGGTCGAGGAAGCGTTCGAGGTCAAGCTGTCGGTGATGGCGATCGCCGAAGGGGCGTCGGTGACGACGCTGGCCGGCCGCATCGTCGATTCGATCGGCGCGTCGGCCGATGCCGGCTGCGATGTCGCGTCGGCGGCCGATGCCGCGCAGGAGGCCGTCGCTGCACTCGCCGCGAAGCATGCGATCGACGGTGAAGCGCGCGCGATGCTCGATGCGCAGCCGGCGCCGGTTGCCGAGCAGGTATCGCCGTCGCTGGAGGTGGCGCGGTGAGCGCGCCGACCGGCTGGGCGACGCGGCAGGGCACGCTGGCGCGCCCGCTGACGATCGACGGGCACGGCTTGCATACGGGGCGCCGGGTCGGGGTGCGGATTCTGCCCGCGCGTCCGGAAGACGGCGTGACGGGCATCGTGTTCCGTCGGGTCGAGCACGGGCGCACGCTCGCGACGCTGCCCGTCGACCCCGCGCTGCGCCGCGCGCAGCCGCTCTGCACGATGCTGCGCAATGCCGATGGCATCGGCGTACGCACGATCGAGCACCTGCTCGCGTCGCTGCTCGCGTGCGAGATCGATCACGCGATCGTCGAGCTCGACGCGGAAGAGGTGCCGATCCTCGACGGCAGCGCCACGCCATGGGTGCACGCGATCCGCGCGTGCGGCCGCGTCGCGCTCGATGCGCCGAAACGCTTCATTCGCGTGCTGCGGCCCATCGTCGTCACGGACGGCGATGGCGACCAGCGGCGCGAGATGCGGATCGAGCCGGCGTCGCGTTACGAACTGAGCGTGCGCAACGATCTGCGCGGCTTCGGCGACATGCACTGGGACGGCGCGCTGACCCCGGCCGCATTCGCGACCGACATCGCGCCGTCGCGCTCGTACGGGCGCGTGAAGTGGGCCGTGCCCGCGATCGTCGCCGGCTATCTTCGTGGTGTGCCGATCCTGCGCGGCGCGCGGCCGTCGTGCACCGCGTCGATCGTCGGCAATCGCGTGCTGGGCGGAATGCGGCTGCCCGAGGAATTCGTTCGGCACCGCGTGCTCGACCTGGTCGGCGATCTCGCACTGGCCGGCGCGCCGCTGCTCGCGCGCGTGAGCGCGCTGCGGCCGAGCCACGAGATGAATTTCCGGCTGGTCGATGCGCTATTGGCCGCGCCCGATGCATGGCAGTGGGCCGAGTTTTCCGACGCGTGACACCACGCTTTTTAAAAATACGCGGCGTAACATAGCGGCTTTTCGAGATAAAGCGAAGGAAGCAATGGCACTGGGAGAGCATCTTCGCCAGCAACTGGCGGCGAAAGCGCTGAAACGGCAACTGGAGCGCGCGACCGACGCCGCGGCGGCGCCGGGTGTGCCCGGTACGCCGGCTGCGCAGACCGCGTCGGCACGCAGCCGCTTCGAGTCGATGCCGCAGTATCAGCAGGTCCGCATCATGCGCGAGATGGGCGAGAAACTGCGGGTCGAGTCGCCGTTTTTCCGCGTGCACGACGGCGTCGCCGGGGCGACCACGCAGATCGGCGGCCGTGAATACCTGAACTTCGCCAACTACAACTATCTGGGGCTGGCCGGCGATCCGGCGGTGTCCGCGCGCGCGAAAGCCGCGATCGATCGCTACGGCACGTCGGCTTCGGCGAGCCGGATGGTCGCGGGCGAGCGTCCGGTGCAGCGCGCGCTCGAGCGCGCGCTGGCCGCGTTCTACGAGACCGACGACTGCGTCGCGTTCGTGAGCGGCCATGCGACCAACGTGACCGTGATCGGCGCGCTGTTCGGCCCCGGCGATCTGGTGGTCCACGACGCGCTCGCGCACAACAGCATCGTGCAGGGTGCGCAGTTGAGCGGAGCGAAGCGGCTGAGCTTCCCGCACAACGACTGGCAGGCGCTCGACGAGCTGCTGTCGCGCGTGCGCCGCGAATACCGGCACGTGCTGATCGCGATCGAAGGGCTGTACAGCATGGACGGCGATTTCCCCGACCTACAGCGCTTCGTCGACGTAAAGACGCGTCACGGGGCATTCCTGTTGGTCGACGAGGCCCATTCGCTCGGCGTGCTCGGCGCGACCGGCAAGGGCATTCGCGAGCATGCCGGCGTCGCGCCCGACCAGGTCGACATGTGGATGGGCACGATGAGCAAGACGCTGGCCGGCTGCGGCGGTTTCATCGCCGGCTGCCAGCCGCTCGTCGACATGCTGCGCCATCTGGCGCCGGGTTTCCTGTACAGCGTCGGGCTCGCGCCCACGCTCGCCGAAGCGTCGCTGGCGGCACTCGAACGCCTGCAGGCCGAGCCGGAGCGCGTCGCGCAGTTGCAGGCGCGCGGGCGGCAGTTCCTGACCGAGGCGCGTGCGGCCGGGCTGAATACCGGCACGAGCGCCGGGTATGCGGTCGTGCCGGTGATCACGGGGAGTTCGCTGAAGGCCGCGCAGTGGGCGAATGCGATGTTCGACGAAGGGATCAACGTGCAGCCGATCTTCTATCCGGCCGTCGAGGAAAAGGCGGCGCGCCTGCGCTTTTTCATCTGTTCGACGCATGAGCCGGAGCAGATCAGCCGGACGGTGGGCGTGTTGTCGCGCCTCGCGGGGCGCAGCGCGTGACGCAGGTCGCCGCGGTCGCGCAAGCGGTGGCGCGCGCCGGCGAGCCGGTGCGGTTTCGCGCGGCCAGTGCGAATGATGCGGCAGCATGCGCGCCGCTCGTGTTTGCGTCCGGCGTGGCCGAATTCGGCTTCTTTCTCGGCGAAAGCGACGCGCGCTGCATCGCTTTCCTGCAGCAGGCGTTCCGGTCGCGCCACGGACGCTTCTCGTGGCGCCGGCATCGGGTCGCAGTTGGGGACGATGGCGCGGTGCTCGCGGTGATGGCGATTCACGACGGACAGCGGACGACGTTCGACGACGTGCACGTCGTGTGGGCGCTCGTGCGTTTCTTCGGCGTGCGCCTCACGGTTGGCCAGTTGCTGCGCGGGTTGGTCCTGGAAACGGAACTCCCGGCGCCGAAGCGTTCACAGATCCTCGTCGCGCACTGCGCGACGGATGAACGTCAGCGCGGCACGGGTGTCTTCAGCGCGCTGTTTCGCGATGCGCTGGAGACAGGGGCGTTGCCGGGCGATGGCAGCCGTGAGGTCGTGCTCGACGTGCTGACGCGGAACGCGCGCGCCCGGGCGCTGTACGAACGCTTGGGATTCGTCGCGCTGCCGCGGCGGCGCGCGCGTTCGCGCAGGTTGCCGGGTGAGCTTGATTCGATCCGGATGCGGTTCGGGGGCCGCGGCCAACCATGAGAGTGGGCCGGTGTGGCCTAAGGCAGACAGCTCAACCGTCGCTTGCCCCAATAGCGCGAGGGTAGTCGAGCGCGGATGAGCCGGGAGGGGCCGGTATCAGTCGTTCAACGGCAATTTCTGCATGATCGCGCGCACGCATTCCAGCGGACTGGCTTCGCCCGTGCGCACGTGCACGTCGGGAAATACCGGCTTCTCGTACGTGGATTCGATGCCGGTGAACTGCCGAATGGCCCCTTGCCTTGCCAGCGCATACAGCCCCTTGGGGTCGCGCGCTTCCGCCACATCCAGCGCAACGTCGACAAAGACTTCGAAAAACATGCCCTGTGGAAAACGCGCGCGCGCTTTGGCGCGAGCCTCCTGAAACGGCGAGATCAGCGCAACGATGACGACGAGCCCGGCATCCACCATCAGGCGCGCGACCTCGGCAGTCCGACGAATATTTTCGTGGCGGTCTGCGTCGCTGAATCCAAGGTCCTGATTCAATCCTTCGCGAAGCAGGTCGCCGTCCAGCACAAAAGTCCGCAGGCCGCGCGCATCGAGTTGTTCCTTCAGCAGGTTCGACAGCGTCGATTTACCGGCACCGGAGACGCCGGTGAGCCATACCGCGAAGGCATGGTCCTGCTTCATGCTGGAAAGCACGGATTGATTACCCGTCAGCATGACAGGGAGGGAATTTTGGAGATCTTGAGTCATCTCGGATTCGATGTGCCGGTAACTGCGTCGTACTTTTTTGTGATGCGGATTCATCCGTCGGCGGATTGTAACGTGCCTTTTCTAAATTTGTAACTTGAATATTTTAATCAGGAATAAGCGCTCGCCTTCGTGCGGCACGACGTGGTTCGGCCTCCCTCTGCCCGGTAATGATTGCCGATTCGTCGTAATAATTTGAAATGAGCACGTGTCGGCGCCGAGGTAAAAGGCGCGTACAATCTCCGCCCCGTTTCATGGCCCCCCGAGTTTGGGTATGTTGTGGCCGGGCCCGATGCCATGAGGGAAGCGGGAATCGCTTGCGTCGGAATCGTTAGAAGAATGGCGACGGTCGCCCGTCGACGTGTGGCCGAATCGCTCGGCACATATGTCGTCGACCGTGTTTCGATTATCGCCCCCGTTCCTCGCGGGTATGAAATCGCAAGAGTATTAATTTTTTATTCGGCGAACACGGAGAGGGAGCGCGTGCGGGGCTCGCTTCGTGATGAGGCTCTGTCGCTCATTATCGAATGGGGATTATTCGGTGCGTGCTGGCCGATTATCTTTGTCGGGCGACGATTGGCATCCCTTCTGATTGCATCGGTAGTCCCAAGCGTCGCTCCTTAAAACCGGATCGCCGCAATTGTCTTATCGCGTGGAAGTATCCGGTGCCCTGAATATGCTCGCTTTCGTCAGGACTGCCGCATGTCACTTGTGCCGCGGCCCGAACGGCCGCTGCTGCACATCGGCGCCATGCGCGACGATCGCCATGCCCTCCGGCACTTCCTCCCACGCGCCGCGCAGGTCGACGAGCGGCTCCGACACGACCATGAACGCATCATCGCCGGCTTCGGCGATACGCGGGTTATGCGGATACAGCTCGTGCAGATGCTTGAACGACGTACTGTGAAACAGCGAGCGCGATTGCCGTTCGCTCGAGTAACGCACCGCGACGATCCGTTCGCCATCGGTCGCGCAGATCGTCATGTTGAGCGGATCGGCGACGCGATGCCGCGTGGCGGTTTCCTCGACCACGCCGACCATCCGTTCGAGCGCCGGCAGCGGCGCCTGCTCGAGACCGTACGTCAGCGCGAGGCGGAACATCAGCTCGGAATCGGTCGAGCCTTCGAGCGTCGGGAATAGCGCCGGGTCGACCTTCATCGTCAGGTCGCGGCGCAGCTTGTGGAAGTCGCGGATCAGCCCGTTGTGCGCGAATAGCCAGCGGCCGTGGCGGAACGGGTGGCAGTTGGTTTCCTGCACGGGCGTGTCGGTCGCCGCGCGGATGTGTGCGATGAACATCCGCGAGCGGATCGCACGCGCGGCTTCGCGCAGGTTGCGGTCGTTCCATGCGGGATGCACGGAGCGATAGCGGAACGGGAGTTCGTCGGGATGCCCGTACCAGCCGATGCCGAAGCCGTCGCCATTGGTGGTCGTGGCGCCCAGCTCCGAATGCAGGCTCTGGTCGATCAGCGAATGCTTCGCGCGGAACAGCACGGTTTCCAGATGGATCGGATTACCCGTATAGGCGAGCCAGCGGCACATGGAGCGCTCCTTCACGATGTATCGTTCGCGCATGGTAGCCGACTCCGCGACGTCGCCGCGTCCGGGCGGCTCACCCACAATCGTCATACGTGGCGGCCGCCTCCGCGCGATACGCGACCGCGCGACCATGTGGCTCGGCGCCATGCAATGCAGCAGTTCGGTGCGGCACGTGGGCCGTGCCGCACCGTGCCGGCTCAGTCGCCGAGCGCGTCCATCACACGCGCCGAATAGACGAGCGCCGCACCCGCATTCAACGCGATCGCGACGCCGAGCGCCTCCGCCACTTCCTCCTTGGTCGCGCCATGCTTGGCCGCTTCGGCCGTATGCACGGCGATACAGCCGTCGCAGCGCGTCGTGACGGCCACCGCGAGCGCGATCAGCTCACGGGTTTTCGCGTCGAGATGGCCGGTCTTGGCGCCCGCGCCGGACAGCGCCTTGTAGCCAGCCAGCGTATCGGGCGACAGCTTGGCGATGTCGCCGATACGCGTCGAGAGTTCCTTCCGGTATTCGTTCCAGTTCAGCATGATGCGTCCTTGTCGAGAAGAGTGAGGAGGGCGGCGGGTGCCGCGATCTCGGGCGATGCAAGGCTATTCTGATCGCTCGCGCTGAGGGTTTCGATACGCTAGAGTGTCAATTTTTAGCGTAATCGTCTCATGGATGCATTGAGTCAACTGCTGTCGCTGGGTCGCAGCCATGTCGAACTCGATGTGCGCTGTCTGCTCGACGGCCCGTTCGCGATGCCGCACGACCCGCTGCCACCCGGCGAGGCGGCATTCCATCTGGTGCTGGCCGGAACCTGCCGGCTGCGTGCCGCCGCTGGGCGCACGCTGCAACTCGCCGAGGGCGATTTCGTGCTGCTGCCCGCAGGCGGCGGGCACGATCTGCTCGACGCAGGGGGCGGCCGCTCGAAGCCACTCGTGCCGTTGCGCGATTCGCGCGTCGGCGACGGCGCGGTGCTGCCGGTCAAGTCGAATCTCGATCCGGTCGAACCGCGCAGCGCGAGCGTGGATCTGCTCTGCGGACGGTTCGTCTATGCGCGCGGCGCGGGCGAACTGCTGATGCGTACGCTGCCGCAGGTGTTGCACGTCGGGTTGCGCGACACCTCGGGGGCCGCGCCGCTGCAATTGCTGACGAGTGTGCTGCGTACCGAGGCGTCGAACGTGCAGCCGGGTGCCGGCGCGATCGTGAATGCGCTCGGGCAGGCGCTGCTGGCGTATGCGCTGCGCGCGTACGGTCGTGGTGCGCGCGTACCGTCCGGCTGGCTCGCGCTCGCGGCCGATGCGCGGCTGGGCCCGTCGGTCCACGCCGTGCTGCAGGCGCCGGCGCAACCGTGGACCGTCGAATCGCTCGGCGCCGCGGCGGCGATGTCGCGCGCGACCTACGCGCGGCATTTCCGCGAGAAGGCGGGGATGAGCGTCGGCGCGTTCGTCGCGCAGATCCGGATGATGCATGCATGCGCGCTGCTGCAGGACACGCAGCGCGGACAGGCGGAAATCGGGCAGGCAGTCGGTTACCAGTCTGAGGCCGCGTTCGGCAAGGCGTTTCGCGCGGTGCTGGGCACGACGCCGGGGCGTTGGCGGCGCGCGCGGCGCGAAACGTGAGCGTGCAAGCACGCCTGCCGTGACGCGCGTCAAAGCTGCTACCATGCGCGAAACGCAGTTCAACGAAAACGATTTCGAACAACAAGAAAGAGAGGGCACAGCAATGAACCAGACCACCATCCAGCAACCGTCGTTCGCGTTCGTGGCCGCATCGTGGGCCGCACTGCTCGCCGGTTTCGCGGCGTTCCTGATCGGGCTCTGGAACGCCGGCATGCAGCTCAACGAGAAGGGCTATTACTTCACCGTGCTGGTGTTCGGTCTTTACGCGGCGATCTCGCTGCAGAAGAGCGTGCGCGACCGCGCGGAAGGCATTCCCGTCACGGGCATCTACTACGGCCTCAGCTGGATCGCGCTGCTGCTGTCGATCGCGCTGCTGGTCGTCGGCCTTTTCAACGCGACGCTGCAGTTGAGCGAGAAGGGCTTTTATGCGATGTCGTTCGTGCTCGCGCTGTTCGGCTCGGTGGCTGTGTAGAAGAACACGCGCGACTTGCAGAACGCGAAGCCGCGTTATATCGACGCCGATTCCGCGCAGTCAATTCAAGAGTGACGACTTTCGGGGCGTGCGCCGCCGAAGCCGTCTGCTGAGCGATGATGTCCGCGATGGCCGCATTCGTCGGTGTGCCGCGGGTTCACTGTCCTTTGTTCATGTGCCCTTGTGGCGGTCGGTCATCAGCGCTCAACATCTAATGATGGCAGGCGACTTCTGTCCAGTTGCAGGTCTGGTACCGCTGGTGAACGACCTCGCTCCGTCGACTGGGTCGGCCATGGCAGTGAGCCCGGGACTTGCGGCCTGTTCGTTGGGCCCAGTGAACAAATGGGCATTTGCCGTACGAACTCTACGACGCCTATCGCCATTGCCCGATCTTTAGGGACATTGGAGTTAGCCAATGTGCGTGCAATTTGGTGCCAGGCGCTCAAGGTTTCGATATGTGCTTTCCACAAGTCATGGCGCGTCCTGTCGTCGATTACGGGAGAGCGTATTGGGGTCTCTTGTAGCGTTCCCCAAACAGCTGCCTGCTTCGAAAGACGCCGCGTTTGGCCGCGTACCATTCTGGGCGTTGCATTTGCGTCGACGCCGCGTGCGCGAAGTTGTTGGGCGAAGGCTTCTCGCCATTGATGCAAATCTCGTTTGCGTGGATTGAGCCGCCGGCCGTCCGGACCACGGGTGTGAACGCTCATATGTACGTGGGGATGTGCCTCGTCATCGTGTTTCGCGAAGACATACGGACGTCCGTCACCAAAAGTTTCGTGTGCAAATGCCCGTGCCGCGTCCCATACTGCCTGGCGGTCGGTACCCGGGGGCATCGATAGCAAGACGTTGAGAGTCTCTCGACGTTTGCTTTCTTGAGGGATGCCCCATCCGCCTACATGCCATTGTTCGATCAGAGCATCCAATGCCTGCTTTCCGGCAATCAGGCATTCGTCCTGGTCCTCCAGTTCGACACAACCGTCGCGCGAAATGTACTTCAAGTGACGACGGACGACGCTCATTCCCTGCGGACCGGATGCCCTATTGCTGATCTTGACCATCACTTCGGAGGCGCCTCGAAGTGTCATCATCAGCTTCTCGCGCAGATGCATTGCGTCTCGGTGGAACGCCCACTCCGAAAGGCGCGGCGGCTGAACATGCCGTAGGGGATCGTGAAACAGGCGATCTCCCCAGTTGAGCAAAAGTTCGTCGACATAGACTCTCGGAAAAGACATATCACCGGCTCCAGCGATCGAGGTTTCTGCGCAGCAGCTTCGCCACGGTACGTAGATGGGCGTCGATCGTGGCACGGATTTGCTCTCCATCGAGCCCGTCTATACACCCGGTTGCGTTGACGTGTCTTGCAAGCTCGCCCAGCTGCCTCCGAATTACCGCGAGCTGTTGGTTTGATTCGGCGAGAAGCGTCAATTCTCGGTTACCCAGCTGCGGTTCGTCCGTCAGGTATGCGCGGATCAGTGCCACAATCCATCGATTTGCCGTGAAGCCGTCAAGATAGGCCGCACTTTTTACGCGTGCGAGCTCGGCGTGGGTCAACGCGATCCCAATTTGTTTGCATGGGCCTTGTCGTGGCGGTAGGGGCTGATGTGGCTGCGGTCGATTTGTAGCGTTTGCAATGACCTTCGCAACGAACTGCCGCAAACCCTCGCTGGGTGTCAGGCCACGCTGTGCACAATATGCGTCCCACTCCCGCTTTAGCGGGCCGAGTTCAACGCTTAGTCTGGCTCGGGCTTGTTTGCTCATGTTCGGCGCATGTTGGAAGCGGTGTGGTGCGCGGATAGCGACGACGGTAACGACGCATTGCAAGCGCGTCGCTTACCCGACCTTGCAAGGCACGCTGATGGATCGCTGCACTGGTTCGAATCTACGGAGGGAGTACCAGCGTGGCAACTGGGTAGGTTTGGCGTTGACAGGCGTACGCACGGCGACCATAGTGCGCAGTTGTCTCCGGCAAACAAAAAGGTCGCGATCAAGGGCGGTAAGTGCCGACTGTCACTGATGCAGTGATCGGAGAGGGGGCCTTGTCTTGTACTGAAATCCGCCCGCTGTTTTTGCGGCTCGGTTACGCTAGTCCTAGAAAAACGAGTAGCGAACGATTGACGGCAACCATCAGTTCATCTTCGAGGTGGCCGATGGGGCGACCGATTTTCTCGCGGCGCACGGTGAACATTTTGTCTACGGCAATCTGGGACGGCATGCGCAAGCCGTTCTGCTCGGATGGGACAACAGTAATGCGTATCAAGGGCGCATCGACCATTGAGCTCGACATTAGCAGCAACGTTACACTGGGATGTTCGGTAAACAGGTCCGACTGCACCACGAGCGCCGGCCGAGCCTTGCCGAAATCACCTTGGAGCGCGACTGTGACAATGCTCCCTCGATTCATTGTGAGTGTCCGAGGTCCGTAGCCTGTTCAATGAAATCGAGCAGATCGTTCTCGTCGATGCTCTGGTGGACCATGCGCGATTGCCGAGCGCATTCATCGGCGAAACCCGGCCGGCGGACGTCGGGCACCCATATCTGAATTGGGCGTAGCCCGGCCGCACGAAGATTCTCGCGGTGAATTCGAACACGCTCCGAAGTGGTAGCTGCCATTGTGGCCTCCTGTTACATGTAACGAAGGATACAGCGTTACATGTAACGGTTCAATGAAAGATGGCCTTTTTTGACCAGTCCGTTGAATGGGGCGCGACGCCTGGAGACTGAGTTAGGGGGCGAACCTATCCGTCGAACATCGATCGTTTTGTGCTTCGATCGCGACACGGACGAGCGGACTACCGTTGACAGGGGAGCTTGGGGGTTCGATACGCAGCAAAAAGTCGAAGTACTGTTCCGTGAGCTTCCCGAGCTGTTCCTGTGCAGCGCCGAGCCTGAGCAGACATTGTGCATCCCAGTTCATACCGACAACGAGCTCGCTCGTCACACCATTCCATTCGCTAATGAGAATCGCGGCGACGCGGGCGTTTTCCTCGGCAAACCGCTCCACGCGTTGCTCGATATAGCGCACGTCGTCACGCACCAGCGTGCCCGAGATCCGCAGTGCGACAGTGTGGGCAATCTTGTCGTGCTTCGCATACACCGTGGCGATACCTCCTAGATGGCGGGATACGCGATCGAGTTGCTCGTCTTCCAAATCGTCCTGCACGGCCAGAGCGCCGGTCAGGACATAAGGCGCTACCTCTTTCATGCTGAACCTCCGTTGGTTTGATTCCATACCGCTGCAGTTGGCGCTCCAATGTTGGTGGGCCCGTACGCTAGCTGTGAAGCTTCAATAGGTTGTATCGATGGTTCATCCGGACTGAGTCTGGGAGACTGGAAGTCGCCAAACACCCAACCTTCCAGGAACCCAGCCGGATGAACACCCATAAGAATGCCCGACTCACTTT